>JADGPS010000034.1 GCA_017882285.1 Paludibacter sp.
CTTGATGTTAAGTTGCTCAGAACTAAATAAATTGGGAGAAGGCGTTTTAAAAGGAAAAATCACGATTGGTCCGCTTTGTCCGGTCGAAACAATTCCTCCACAGCCGCAATGTCTGCCAACTGCGGATACCTATAAAACCTGGCAAACATCGGTTTGGAATTTAAATGAAACCACTAAGATAGTCAATATAACACCTGATTTGAGCGGCAATTATCAAATTAATCTTCCAGTAGGCGAGTACGTTGTGGATTTTGAAAACAAAATAAAATTAAGTATCCAAAACAGCAATCTTCCAGTTAAAATAAAAATCAATAACCAAGATTCAACGAAATTGGATATAAACATAGATACCGGAATAAGATAAACTAAATAACTATAATCGTATGAAAAAATTAATTCAACTATCGTTTATCGCCTTATTGATTGGAAGTTGCACGGCGCAGAACGATCCGATAATTAAAGTTCCTGTGGATGCAAAACCAATAATTTTGAATGTCGGAATGGAAAAACGTGTCAGTCAGGATAATGCATTTGCCTTCGATTTATTAAAAAAAACCATTACATCTTCCGGCGAAACGAATGTCTTTATTTCGCCATTGAGCGTGAGCATTGCGCTTGGAATGGCTTGGAACGGAGCTAACGGGTCGACCAAAACCGAAATGGAAACTGCAATGAAAATGAGCGGCTTGTCAGTTGCCGATATTAATGGTTATTACCAGATTATGCAATCGACTTTGCCGGGAATTGACCCGACAACTAAATTAAGCGTTGCCAATTCACTGTGGTATAAAACCGGATTTCCTGTAAAACCGGATTTTCTGAAAGTGAATACCGATTACTTTGGAGCTTATGTGAAAGAACTTGATTTTACAAAAACCTGGGCGGTTGATACCATTAATAACTGGTGCGCGAAAAAGACTAATAATCTTATTAAGAATCCGTTGGATAAGATTGATTCAAACGATGTCATGTTTTTAGTAAATGCCATTTATTTCAAAGGAATCTGGCGCAAACATTTTGAAACCAGTAATTCCAAAGAAGCTGATTTCACAAACGAACTCGGAGCTGTCACAAAAGTAAACATGATGTATCAAAAAGACACATTTGCTTATGCTGAAGATAATTATGCACAATACCTGGACATGCCATACGGAAATAAAGCCTTTTCTATGACGGTTATTCTTCCTCTTGACGGAAAAACAACATCAGATGTTTTGAATCAGTTGACGGCGGACAACTGGAATAATCTGATTCAAAATATGCCGACAAAAGAAGTGGAAGTTTATATGCCGCGATTCAAAACTCAAAATAATTTTCTGCTGAATGACCCACTCAAAAGCATGGGAATGAATCTGGCATTTTCCGATTTTGCCGATTTCACCAATATTGCCAATATGAATCTGAAAATATCAAAGGTAATTCATGATACGTATGTGGAGGTAACAGAAGAAGGAACTGAGGCTGCTGCTGTAACAATTATTGGAATTATGACAACTTCAATGCCTGTTCCCCAACCAACACCTGTTTTCCGTGTGAATAAACCATTCCTCTACGTAATTCGCGAAAAAAGTACCGGAGTGATTCTGTTTATTGGAAAGATGGGAAATGTGGAAAAATATTAATAATAAAAATCTGATAAAATGACGAAAAATCTAAAAAAAATGGCATTGTCCATCATCGCAATTATCACAATTACAACTGTCTATGCTCAAAAAAATGAGGTTGGAGTTACAATTTCCGGGTCTCCGATAAACACATCAATTAGTTTCAATTTGCTTGAAAAAGATACTTATTATTCTGTGAATCAATCCTATGCTTTCGGACTTACGTACATCAGATCCATTACCAAATTACTGGATATTGAAACAGGAGTTGAATATGAAAGCTTTGATGCTTCGGTTCATTCTGTTTTTGATTATTATAAACGAAGCAGGACTTCACTTCTCGATATTCCTGTGGGTGTACGACTAAATTTAATGAAATATTTTTATGTAAACGGTGGATTATTATTCGATTTAGATATCAGTACCGACTCACCTCTTCATATTCAAACGGGTTTTGGGAGTATGTTGGGTCTTGGATTAAAATATGATTTTTCAACCGGTATATCGCTATTTTTAAACCCTTACGTTAAATTCCATTCCATGTTGCCTTATTTAATTTACAAATCAGGCGACCAGCATATTTTGGAAACTGCCTTACGATTAGGAATTACCTATCATTTTTGACTTATAAAATAATCTACAAAATGAAAAAATTAATCTTTTTATTCAGCATTTCATTGCTTGCGTTGACAAGTTGCACTGACGTAATAACAGAAACAGTGACTTACAAAATTAATGAACCGATTTTTATGTCGACCGAAACTTTCCGTAATTCAGTGAAAGTAAGTGCCGTACCACAGGCAATAACCAGTATTGGCAAAATGTGCTTTTATAACAACTATTTGTACATTTCCGAACCGGGAAAAGGAATTCACATTATCAACAATGTCGATCCGACTAATCCTCAGGTAATAGGTTTTATTGAATTATTGGGAAATGCCGATTTGGCTATTCGCAACAATAGACTTTATGCCGATTCGTATATCGATTTGGTATGGTTTGATATTACAAATCCGGGTCAACCGGAATTGCAGGGACGGCTGGATTCCATTTTCCCGACAGCACTACCAATTACCGGAAATAATTATGGAATTGATTATACAAAATCTTATGGAGGAACCAATCAGGGCATTATTGTAGGTTGGAAACTGACTGAAAAAACCGAAGATGTGAATCATTATACCGGTGGTTGGTTAAAAGGCGGAGTGATGTATGATGGCTTGGTAATGACTGCAACTCCATCAACTAATGCAAGTTCAACTGGATTAAATGGTTCCATGTCGCGATTCACCATTTACAACGATCGTTTGTATTCTGTGATTAATAACGGTTTGAATATCTTCGACTTAACTGGTGATACTCCCCAAAAAGCTGCAGGTAATTTGTACATTGGTTGGAACGTTGAAACCATTTTCAGCTACAAAACCAATCTGTTTTTCGGAACAAGCACCGGTTTGTTGATTTATTCTGTTGCTGATCCGTTAAATCCTGTATATCAGTCGTGTATAACTCATGCTTACGCTTGCGATCCGGTAGTGGTTGATAATGATCTGGCATATGTTACCTTGCATTCCGGCAGTATTTGCGATGTTTCGGCTAATGAAAATTCGTTGATAATAATCAATGTGAAAGACGTGAAAAACCCGACACAATTAGTGACTTACAATCTTACTAATCCCAAAGGACTTGGAATTGATAATGGAAAACTATTTTTGTGCGATGATGGTTTGAAAATTTTTCAACTTGACACTCCACAAACGTTAATGGCCCATCAGTTGGTTCACTATAAAGGGATGGATGGTTATGATGTAATTCCGAGTAACAACATTCTAATGATGATTGCAACAGATGGACTTTATCAATACGATTATTCCGATTTGAATAATATTAAACAAATCAGCAAAATACCAATTGGAAAATAATATACAGTTCTCACCGTTAACAAAAATAGAGACTGAATCTTCAATCTCTATTTTTTAATTTCAAACTATCAACTGCCAATTATCAACTGTGAATTGAATATCATCCGTAAATAATTTTTCCGTTTTCGTCTTTAAATTCATCAAAACTTTTATTGTATTGTTGCATTGCTCGGTAACTCATTGCCATACTGGAGAAACCACCATCGTGATACAAATTTTGCATGGTCACTTTGCGGGTTAAATCGCTGAACATAACCACACAATAATTGGCACAATCGGCAGCTGTGGCATTACCAAGTGGCGACATGCGTTCTGAATAATCGAGCAATCCGTCCATACCTTTTACACCGCTACCGGCAGTTGTAACGGTTGGAGATTGAGAAATTGTATTCACACGAACATTATGTTCACGACCATAAATATAACCAAAGCTGCGGGCGATAGATTCAAGCATCGATTTTGCATCAGCCATGTCGTTGTAACCGAAAACAGTGCGTTGTGCAGCCATATACGAAAGTGCCACAACGGATCCGTAATCGTTGATGGCATTCATTTTCTTGGCAACTTGCAACATTTTATGGAAAGAAATAGCGGAAATATCAAGCGTGGAAGTCAGCATTTCGTAATCCAAATCATCGTATGTGCGTTTTTTGCGAACATTTGGCGACATACCGATTGAGTGTAAAACAAAATCAATTTTTCCGCCTAACGCTTCGATTGATTGAGCAAAAACTTGTTCCAAATCTGCAACACTTGTTGCGTCTGCAGGAATTAATTTTGCGTTTAATTTTTCCGCAAGTTTGTTAGTTGTTCCCATTCGAACAGCTAAAGGTGTGTTTGATAATGTGATAATTGCACCTTCTTCTACAACACGTTCTGCCACTTTCCAAGCGATGGACATTTCGTTCAACGCTCCAAATACGATACCTCTTTTACCTTTTAATAAATTGTTACCCATGTTTATTTAGTTAATAGTTCATTTCTTAAACATTTATAAATCTAAAATGTTTTAATTACAAACCGAATTTCCGCACAAAGGTACGGAAAATGTGCAATAAATGAAGATTATCTATTCCAATTCAATATGTGAAATGAATTATCGTTTTGAATAATAGTATCTTATGAAATAATATTTGTTTCAATAATTTCTGCTAAAAATAAAACTAATTATGAAGTTCAAATTCTTAATTTTATCTGTATTTTTGAGTTTGATGTCTTGCAAAGAAGAAATTCCAAGCATGAAGCAAAAGATTTTTTTTGAGAAACATTATATAAATATGGCGTGGTTACCCCAAAGTTCAGGTTATTTGATTGATTCATTGGGAAATGTGTTGGAATTCAAATGGGTGGAAGTATTTCACGAATGGTTCGAGCCCGATTCTACCGGCTATATCAGCAGCACAAATATGGATAAAAATATATCCTATTGCCAAACCATAAATTATCATATAAATGCGGATACATTAAAACTTTATGTCAGTAAAATTTATGCAGCATCCAAAGGAAAAATTTCAAAACCACAAATGCAAATGGCTGATTTTGGCGATATTCGATACTCGGCATTCATTTATGACGAAAAAACAAACCGGTATAAAGAGGTGCTAATCAAATTGTATGGCGACTTAATGAGCAATAACAGCACTCGGGAAGCTGAAGAAATTTACCAATGGATGAATAGAGTTGGAAAATAAAATAATTTAGTTAAAGTTAGCCGATTCAAAAGTCTATTTTTTATTTTTTAATATCTTTGGCACAACTGTTGTTAGATTAGTACAACGCAAGTTATTCGTTAGAATTACTCCGATAGAAATCAATTTTTGAAATAAAACCGGTGTATATCACACGTTAATTATTACTAACAACAAATTTCTATCTTCAATAAATAAGCTATTTTTGCGTTGAAAATGAATTAAACACTTGATTCTGACTTTTTAGTAAAGTATAAGAATTACACAATATCACCAAAAAACAATTTGAAATGAATTTATTAACCGTTTTACTTCAGGTTTCAGCCAAATTGCCTGCCGATTCCACTACAACTGCCATAGTTGTTTCAAATGAAAATTATTTACAGTTATTAATGAAAGGAGGCTGGATTATGGTTCCTCTCTTTTTATTATTTTTTCTTTCCATTTATATGTTTATTGAACGTTTGGTTTCAATAAACACACTTGGGAAAAGTGATGCTAATTTGTTTACACGAATTAGCGAACTTGTTGCAGATAACAAAATTGAAAAAGCTATAAAATTTTGCAACGAAAAGCCATCAACCTATGCTAAAGTTCTCGCAGCCGGATTAGAAGCTTCAATTGAAGGAGAAGATGTTGAAATTCAGGATGCACTGCAAAGTGAAGCTCGTCAACAGATTTCAATTCTCGAACGGGGCATGAATTACCTCGGAATCACGGCTTCCATTGCACCTATGTTGGGTTTCCTTGGAACAATTTTCGGTGTAATTAAGATTTTTTATAATATTTCAGTAACCGATGATTTGAATATCGCCAATATCTCTGACGGATTATATCAGAAAATGATTTGTTCAGGAACCGGTCTTTTTGTTGGTATTATCGCTTACTCAGGATACTATATTCTTAACGGTCGCATCGACAGGATAGTGATTAATCTCGACAAATACACAAACAATTTATTGAAAGACATTCGCAGCTACAAAAGAACCAAGAATGCTTAATTATTGCTCACAAATCATCGTAATTCATTTATTATCATGAAAATAGAACGCAGAAAATTGAGAACAGCCGAGGTTTATACCGCCTCATTGAACGACATTATGTTTTTCCTGTTGTTATTTTTCTTAATCGTATCCACAATGGTAACTCCGGCTACCATTCGTGTGTTGTTGCCAAAATCCAAAACATCCGAAGATGTGGTTGTAAAAAAGCAAATCAGCTTGACTATCACGGCTGATCATAGATATTATATTGACAAAAAAGAAGTTACATACGAAACAATTGAACAGCAATTAGCTTCAATTCTTTCTAAAAAAGCAAAAAGAGAAGAAGTGATTGTTTTACTACATGCCGATAAAACACTTAATCTGCAAGACGTTGTAAGTGTAATTGATATTGGGAATAAATTACGGGTTAAAATGGTTTTATTCACTCAAAAGGATAAGAGTAAAGTGTAATCAATTTTGGGTTAAAGCATTAATCCTATTCAACTTACCACATTGAACTCCTCAACTATAGATTCTTCCTGGAAACAAATTTCGCAACGAGCTTCTCGTTCGTTAAATCTGATAAATGATGAAATCATATATCAGGTTTTGCTTGCGTTGTCAGATGAAGCAGTTGCACAAACTGAAACAATTTTGGAAGAAAATGGCAAAGATCTGGTTGTAATGGATAAATCTAATCTAATGTACGACCGGCTTTTATTAACCAAAGAACGGATTGAAGGAATTGCCGCAGATATTCGAAACGTGGCATCGTTGCCTTCGCCATTAGGCAAAACTTTGATGCACACTGAACGTCCGAATGGAATGAAAATTACGAAAGTAACAGTTCCTTTTGGTGTGGTTGGAATTATTTACGAAGCCCGTCCAAATGTGACTTTTGATGTTTTCTCACTTTGTTTGAAATCGGGAAATGCGTGTGTGTTGAAAGGTGGAACCGATGCTTATAATTCTAATTCTGCGATAGTGAAAGTAATTCAATCAGTATTGGAGAAATTTGGATTGGATAAGAATATAGTCACTTTACTTCCTGCCGGACGTGAAGCAACGGCTGAATTAATGAATGCAGTCGGATATGTGGATGTAATTATTCCTCGTGGCGGTAAAGTGTTAATTGATTTTGTGCGCGATAATTCCCGCATTCCTGTAATTGAAACCGGTGCCGGCATTTGTCATACTTATTTTGATGAATTTGGTGATTTAGAAAAAGGGAAAGAAATTATTTTTAATGCTAAAACCCGGCGTGTAAGTGTTTGTAATGCGTTGGATTGTTTGATAATCAATAAAAAACGCCTTTCAGATTTGTCCATGCTTTGCGAAAAATTAGCGGAGAAAAATGTGATAATTTATGCTGATGTAAAGGCGTTAACATTTTTGAATGGAAAGTATCCTATTCATTTATTGCAAAAAGCTTCAAATGAGAGTTTCGGTACAGAATTTTTGGATTATAAAATGGCTGTAAAAACCGTTGAGAGTATTGAAGACGCTGTAAATCATATTGCTGCTTTCAGCTCTAAACACAGTGAATGTATAGTCAGTGAAAATCAAATGAATATTAATTTTTTTGATAAAATGGTAGATGCTGCCTGCGTTTATACGAATGTTTCGACTGCTTTTACCGACGGAGCTCAGTTTGGTTTAGGAGCAGAAATCGGAATCAGCACACAAAAATTGCATGCCCGGGGTCCAATGGCATTAGAAGAATTATGTTCGTATAAATGGATAATTAAAGGTGATGGGCTCACCCGAAACTAAAAAATATCTGCATAATTCACTATAATTCAAATATTTTTACACTATTTGTTGTATAATCGAAAATAATTGTTTTCCTTTGTACTGAAAAGAAAGTGTATTTTTTCGACTGGTTATTCTCAACTCACCTTCTCAAGGACCGAATTTGCATTAACCTCGTTTGTTTATACTGTTCTTGAAACACAATTTATTCAATTTTTATTTTATTTTATGAACATTTACGTAGGTAACTTAAGTTACAAAGTTCGGGAAAATGACCTCCAAGGGGTTATTGAAGAGTATGGTCAAGTAGAATCTTGCAAAATTATTAAAGATCGCGAAACAGGTAAATCTAAAGGATTTGCATTTGTAGAAATGGCTGACGATGTCGCTGCTGCAAAGGTTATCGAAGAACTTAACGGAGCTGAATTTGACGGCCGCTCAATGGTTGTTAAAGAAGCAAGACCAAGAAATTAAGATTTAATTTTTAGAAACAAGAAGAACTTCTGTTATCGTTTGATAGCAGGAGTTTTTTTGTAAAAACATATCTAAACCATGAACAAAATCAGAGGAATTTTAAGCCAAAGCGGAATTGCTTCCAAACTGCTTATTCTAATTGGAACTACTTGCTTTTTTGCTGTTTTTGGAACGTTGATCTGGACAATTTTTACTCATGGAAATACAACTGAAATTGGCTCCTTGAAGTTGCTTCAGTTGGTTCAATCGATAGGCATGTTCGTATTACCACCCGTAGTTTTATCTTATTTTTGGAGTGAAAAACCCATGCAATTCTTGCATTTGGATAGAAAAACGAAATGGTCAGACTTGTTTTATGTTGGACTTTTCATGATTATTGCAATCCCATTCATAAATTTACTTGGTGATTTGAATCAGCATTTGGTTCTGCCAAAAGCCCTTGGCGGATTGGAAACCTGGATGAAAACTTCAGAAGAGCAAGCCACTCAACTAACTGAAAAATTGCTGAATGTGCATAATGTTCAAGGATTGTTTTTGAATATTTTCCTGATTGCTCTGATTCCCGCATTGGGTGAAGAATTAATTTTCAGAGGAGCTTTACAAGGTGTTATAAAAGATTGGAAAGGTGTTAAAATAGCCATCTGGATTTCTGCTGTTATTTTCAGCTCAATACATTTTCAATTTTATGGTTTTGTGCCACGAATGCTTATGGGTGCTTTTTTCGGATATTTACTGTATTGGAGTGGAAATATTTGGTTGCCGATAGCTGCTCATTTTCTCAATAATATGATTGCCATTATTTTCTATTATTTAAAATACAACGGATATAAATTGCCTGATATTGATACTATTGGAACAGGTAGTTCTCTGTGGATAGGCATTGCCAGTGGTTCATTGGTGATTTTCGGTTTTTTTTGGTTCCAAAAGCGGTTCCAATTTAAAAGTACTGATTGAAAGATTAAAAATTTTTCACAACTATTTTTCACAACTGACTTTTGTTTTTTTTACAAAGCTTGTGAAAGAATTTCCTTCCTAATGTAAAGATAAATGCCCAAAATTGCGTATTTTTGTAAACCGAAAGACAATAGAAAGCACTTTTTAAAGTTTAAAGTTTCAGATTGACATGTCAGATTTTCATTGTTTGAAAATCAGAATTTGAAGTTTCAGCATCTTAAATAACAAAGTTTGCTTTTATGTTCACTTTTTCAAAACGAAATCATTTGAAAAATTTCTCCAAACATACCTTCCTGCTAATTATTCTGATATCACTTATCAGCGGATGTTCCACGAAAAAAAATACCTGGGCATCCAGAACATATCAAGCTGTCAATACCCGTTTTAATGTGTATTTCAATGGTTATGTAAGTTACAACGAAGGACTTAGAAACATTCAGAAAGCCAACCGTGAAGATTATTCCGCTGTTATTCCGATGTATCCGATTAGCCATCATTCAAATGCTTCTGCAGCAACATCAAATATGGATTTAACTATTGAAAAGTGTCGAAAAGCAATTAAATTACACTCTATAAAATTGAAGCCGCAAAAAGATTATAAAAAGGCGAATTTACCTGAATATATGCTTTTTTACAATCAACAGGAATTTAATCCGGCACTCATTGAAGCATGGTTATTGTTGGCAAAAGCTGAATTTCATAAAGGAGATTTTTTGGGTTCTGTGGGTACTTTTTCGTACATAATTCGTCATTACGCAAATGATAAAAATGTGGAGGCAACCTGTCAACTTTGGATTACGCGTGCTTATGCCGAAATGGGTTGGATTTATGAAGCTGAACAAATGTTGTCCAAAATTGTACAAGATAATTTAAAACGCTTAAATATAGGACTTTTTGCATCGGTTAATGCGGATTTATTATTAAAAAAACATCAATATAAAGAAGCAATCCCTTTTTTGGAACTGGCAATTTCGAAAGAAACTGATAAAATTCTGCAACAACGTTTTGGATATTTGTTGGCTCAGTTATTTCAAGTAACTAAAGATGACAAAGCAGCATACATGGCTTATAGTAAGGTGATTAAATCAAATCCGCCGTACGAAATGGATTTTAATGCCAGAATAAGTCGTGCACAATTGGATCAGGGGAATATATCGAACATTCGAAAGGAACTTTTGGGAATGCTGAAGAACCGAAATAATAAAGATTATCTGGATCAATTATACTATGCTCTTGGTAATACTTATTTATATCATGCCGACACGTTGAAAGCAATTCAAAATTATAAACTTTCGGCTGATAAAAGCACCCGTAAAGGGATTGATAAAGCAGTAACCCTGATTACATTAGGCGATATTTATTATACAAAACGTAATTATGTATTGGCGCAACCCTGTTATGAAGAAGCAGGTAAAATTATAACAAACGAACATGATGATTATGCGCGGGTCACCAAACGTGGTGAAATGCTAAGCGAATTAGTAACTCAAAATGACATTGTCGTGTTGCAAGACAGTTTGCAACGATTGTCTGCTTTGTCAGAAACTGAGCGTTTGGAAGTAGTTAACAAAATAATCGAAAAACTAATTGCCGACGAAAAAGCTGCAGCCGATAAAGCATTGAAAGATAAACAACTGGCAAATTCAACTAATTTTGATGCTAATTTTGCCGGTTTAACTCCAATAGGTGGAAATTTGGGAGCTCCCGGTGATTGGTATTTCTATAATATTGATGTAATGCGGAATGGAGAATCAGAGTTTCTAAAAAAATGGGGGAAACGCAAACTTGAAGATAACTGGCGGAGAACAAATAAAGCAACTTCACTTTTTTCGGATGATAATAGCACAAAACCCACAATGAATGAATCAGCCGATACAATTTCAACATCGAAAGTTGTAATGGATAATAAGAAGCCGGAGTTTTATCTAAGACAAATACCGATAACGGCAACTCAAATTGCTAAATCTACAGCCGAAATTGCAACTGCATTGTTTGCCATGGGACAAATTTATAAAGATAAGATTGAAGATATTCCAATGTCAATCACCACGTTCAAAGAATTTATTCGTAGATTTCCTAATGATGAACGGGTTGCGGATGCTTATTTTTACATCTATTTAATGCAAACAAAAAGAGAAAATCAGACTGAAGCCAATTTCTATCGAACAAAATTGATAAATGAATTTCCGAACTCAAAATATCAGAAAATTCTCTCGCAACCCGATTATACAGAGCGACTTGAACGCATGTATCTCGAACAAGATTCAATTTATAATCTGACATACAAGGCATATAACGAAAGCGATTTTAGTACGGTTTTCAAACATGTGGCTTATATCAAACAGAATTATCCATTGTCGACATTGATGCCTAAATTTTTGTTTTTGAACGCTTTAAGTATTGGAAAGAAAGAAACTCCGGAATTGTTTAAAGCAGCATTGACTGATTTGATTACAAATTATCCTCAAAGCGATGTGAGTGCGATGGCAAAAGATATGCTGGCATTAATTAAACAAGGACAAGAAGCCAAAACCGGAACTTCGAGCGGTTCTTTGTTAACCCGAAGGGATGAAAACACAAAAATAGAGATTAACGAAATTTCGCCTCAACAATTCTCTGCCGAAAAACAGACAAAACATAGATTATTATTGATAAATTCATTAAATAAGGAAAAAATAAATAAGTTGCTTTACAATATCGCTTCTTTTAATTTTTCGAGATTCATGATTAAGGATTTTGATTTAGTAATATCAAAACTTGATAGCGTTCACAACGTTTTATCAGTAACCAATTTTGAATCGTATGATGAAGCCTCGTGGTATGTGAATTCACTTAATTCCGATGCTCTTTTGACTGAAAGGTTGACTGATTATCAGGTTCAGAAGGTTATAATTTCGGAAGATAACTATGCATTGTTAAGAACCACTTTTAGTTTAAATGATTATTTAGCATTTCAATTAAATCCACCGATAAAGAAACAAAATATACAAATTGCTGAAAATAAAATAAATATAAAACAAGTAGAGGCTTCAGTTGTTAGAAGTAATACAATTAAAAATATTCCGGATTATACTGCAAGAGTAGAAAAGACAAAAACTGAGAAACCGGTTGAAGTTGCGTTAAATAAAACAGAAGAGAAACTTCCAATTAAGACTGCTGAAGAACCCCAGATTAAAGGAACGGTCAAGTCAAGAGTAAAACCAGCTGAAATGGTGATCAACACAAAAGATCTGCCGAAACAAGAGACAGCAATACCGGCTCCAACTACTGTTGTACAACCAAAACAGGAACCCGAACTGCCTTTGTTTAAAGGATTATTCGCTTACAAAGCCAATGAACCGCATTTTATTGCCATTTATGTTGTTTCGGGAACCATTGATTTTGTAAAAACAAAAGCTGCATTTGATGCGTATAACGCAAAAAATTACGGAATTATGAATTTGAAAGTTTCATTAGAAACAGTTGATAGATTACAAGTTATTATTATCGGTAGTTTGAATGACGCTCAGGTTGCAAAATCTTATTTGCTACGAATGGTGAAGGAGAAAAGTTTATTTGAAGGGTTGAAAGGTTCAAATTACAGAAATTTGCTTGGTTCTAAAAAGAATCTGAATATCGTAATAGCGCAAAATGCACTTAATCAGTATTTTGAGTTTATGCAAGAATACTATTTGAAATAAATATCGATAAAACCACCTACAAAATAATTATCCGAAATGAAAAAAGATCGCATACTTTGGGCCGATGACGAAATGGATTTGTTACGTCCGTATATTCTTTTTTTAGAAGAAAAAGGATATGAAGTGGTTACCGCCACAAACGGAAAAGACGCTGTGGAACTTTGTCAAAAAGAAACGTTTGATATAATTTTTTTGGATGAAAATATGCCCGGTTTAAGTGGATTGGAAACCTTGGCTTTAATAAAAGAAATTGATCAGAACGTGCCAATGGTGATGATTACCAAAAGCGAAGAAGAAAATATCATGAATATGGCAATTGGCAGTAAAATAGCCGATTATCTGACAAAACCCGTCAATCCAAGTCAGATTCTGCTTACAATCAAAAAGAATATTCATCAAAAAGAAATAGTTACTGAACACACTACTTCAACTTATCAATCGGAATTTGGCAGAATTGGGATGCAAATCAACGATTCACTAACCTTTGAAAATTGGGTTGAAGTATATAAGAAGCTTGTTTATTGGGAGTTGGAGTTGACTGAAACAGATAATGGGATGGACGAAATGCTTAAAATGCAAAAAACGGAAGCCAACTCTACTTTTACTAAGTTTATTCGGAAAAACTATTTAGATTGGTTTGAACATCCCGAACACAGGCCTTTAATGAGTCCTGATTTGTTCAAAACTAAAGTTTTTCCGCTACTCGACAAAGGTGAAAAGGTATTTTTTGTTTTAGTTGATAATTTCCGTTACGATCAATGGAAATTAATTCGGGAATTATTGAGTGAATTTTATCAATTCAATGAAGAAGAATTGTATTGCAGTATGTTGCCAACGGCTACTCAATATGCCCGAAATGCTATTTTCTCAGGACTTCTACCATTACAAATCCAGCAAATGTTTCCCGACCTTTGGGTGGAAGAAGAGGACGAAGAAGGTAAGAACCTCAATGAAAAGGATTTGTTGCAAACCATGTTTCAACGGTACAGGAAGAATTATACGTTTTCATATCATAAAATCAATGATTCCAACTCTTGCGAACGCTTAATTGATCAATTGCCGCGAATTGATGGTAATCAGTTGAATGTTTGCGTGTTGAATTTTATAGATATGTTATCGCATGCCCGAACTGAATCGAAAATGATGCGTGAGTTGGCAAATGATGCTGAAGCATATCGCTCATTGACACTTTCGTGGTTTAAACATTCTCCCACGTATGAACTTTTCAAAGCTATTGCTCAACGAGGTTACAAAGTTATTTTTACTACCGACCACGGAACCATTCAGGTGGAGAATGCAATAAAAGTGGTTGGCGACCGGAATACGAATGTAAATTTGCGCTACAAAGTTGGCAAGAACTTAAGTTACAATAAAAAGGAGGTTTTTGAAATCACACAACCCGCAAAAGTTGGGTTACCCAGTCCGAATGTCAGTTCGACCTATATCTTTGCCTTTAACGACAACTTTTTTGCATACCCCAACAATTACAATCATTATGTAAGCTATTATAAAAACACGTTCCAACACGGAGGAATTTCATTGGAAGAAATGCTGATACCGTTAATTGTAATGCAACCGAAATAAAAAATGAAAACCTATACTAACGTTAAAGACCTCGGGAATTTGCAGGAAGCAGTAAAAGAGGCGTTGGAAATTAAGAAAAACCGTTACACTTATAAACATATCGGTGAGAATAAAACTTTGCTTATGGTATTTTTCAATTCCAGTTTACGTACTCGTTTGAGCACTCAAAAAGCCGGAATGAATCTGGGAATGAATACTATGGTGCTTGATATCAATCAAGGTGCATGGAAACTTGAAACTGAACGTGGTGTGATCATGGATGGCGAAAAACCTGAACATATTCTGGAAGCTATTCCGGTGATGGGATGCTATTGTGATGTGATTGGAGTTCGGGCTTTTGCGAATTTAGAAAGCAAAGAATTCGATTATCAGGAAACCATTCTCAACCAGTTTATTCAATATTCGGGGAAACCTGTTTTCAGTATGGAAGCGGCTACAGGTCATCCGTTGCAGGCTTTTGCAGATTTAATTACAATTGAAGAATACAAAAAAACGGTTCGTCCAAAAGTAATTCTTACTTGGGCACCTCATCCTAAAGCCTTGCCACAAGCTGTTCCAAACTCTTTTGCCGATTTTATGAACGAAGCTGATGTCGATTTTATCATTACGCATCCTGAAGGTTATGAGTTGGCTCCTCAATTTGTACGTAGTGCGAGAGTTGAATATGACCAAATGAAAGCGTTTGAAGGAGCTGATTTTATTTATGCCAAAAACTGGGCGGCTTATCAGGATCCGAATTACGGAAAGATTCTGAGCTCAGATCGCAACTGGACTGTCAGCAGCCGACAAATGGAAGTAACTAACAATGCTTATTTTATGCATTGCTTACCGGTTCGCCGCAATATGATTGTGACTGACGAAGTGATTGAAAGTCCACAATCTATCGTGATTCCGGAAGCTGCTAACCGCGAAATATCGGCTCAAGTAGTTATTAAACGAATGTTAGAGAACCCCTAAATCCCCTAAAGGGGACTTTTAGGAAGTGAGAATCAAAATTAATTATATAAAACTAACTTAACTCCCCTTTAGGGGATGGGGGTCATTATGAATTTAGAAGGAGTTATCGCATCCATTCGGAACGTACCTGATTTTCCGAAACCGGGAATTATGTTCAAAGATATCACCACGGCGATGAAAGATGCCGAAGTGCTTAGATATATTACAGACAGCTTGTATGATTATTACAAAGACAAAGGAATTACCAAAGTTGTTGGAGTAGAAAGTCGCGGATTTGTTTTGGGTAGTATTTTGGCATATAAACTTGGTGCCGGATTCGTTCTGCTTCGAAAACCAGGCAAATTACCTGCAGAAACTTACAAAGTAGATTATAAATTGGAATATGGAACTGATTCACTTGAAATTCACAAAGATTCTATTGATGACAATGATGTTGTTCTATTGCATGATGACTTGCTGGCAACTGGTGGAAGCGCCAATGCAGCATTGAAATTGTTGAGTAAATTTTCGAACAATTCAGTTTATGTGAGTTTCCTGATTGAACTGACTTTTTTAAATGGACGGTCACGTTTACAAGGAGCTAAAGATGTACATTCATTGATTCAATTCTAAAAGCCCCCTAAATCCCCCAAGGGGGACTTAAAGATTAATTCTTTACAAAAAAGTTAAAATGAATAATCAAAACAATACTAACTTAATTCCCTCTCCTTTGGAGAGGGTTAGGGAGAGGCTTTACATTGTAAAAGTTGGTGGAAAAATTGTAGAAGAGCCACAAAGCCTGAAACAGTTATTAGCTGATTTTTCAAAAATAGAAGGTTATAAAGTGCTGGTTCATGGTGGCGGTCGATTGGCTACAGCCATTGCAGCTAAGCTTGGCATTGAAAGCAAAATGGTAAAAGGGCGACGTATTACCGATGAAGAAATGTTGAAAGTGGTTACGATGGTTTATGGTGGCTTGGTGAACAAACAAATCGTCGCCGGACTGCAGGCTATCGGTGTCAATGCATTAGGTTTGACCGGAGCTGACATGAATTATATGCGTTCTGAAAAACGTCCGGTAACAGATGTTGATTACGGTTTTGTGGGCGATGTAAAAGAAGTAAATGCGGATTTGCTTGCCGACCTGATTCTCAAAGGAGTTGTGCCTGTTCTTGCTCCTCTTACGCACGATAAAGCCGGAAATCTCCTCAATACAAATGCCGACACGATTGCCGGTGAAGCTGCCAAAGCTTTGGCAAAACATTTTGAGGTTACGCTGATTTATTGCTTTGAGAAAAAGGGAGTATTGATGAATGAAGATGATGGAGAAAGCGTAATTCCAAGCCTCACGCCTGAACTTTTCCAACAATATGTGACAGAAGAAATTATACAGGGTGGTATGATTCCGAAACTGGAAAATTCATTTGAGGCTTTGAATGCCGGAGTAAAACAAGTTGTTATTACCCGAGCTGACCAAATTCATACAGAAAACGGAACTAAGATTTCCCTCTAATAACTATCAAAAATGAAAATGATATTTTACAACTTAATAACTTTAATATTGCTTACCAACGCTTTGTTTGCACAACAAGAAATTAAATTGTATCCAAACGGGCCAAGTGAAAGTAACGGAATTAGTGTTGCAGAGAGTTTTAGAGATCCAGAATTCATAATCAACATCTCTGAACCTCGCATGGTTGTATTTCCGGCGGTTAAAGAAAAAGCAACCGGAACGGCCGTATTGATTTGTCCGGGTGGAGGTTATTCAGGAGTTTCGATGATTAAAGAAGGTTCGGAAATTGCTAAATGGTTTAATGAATTGGGTGTTTCAGCATTTGTGCTTTATTATCGTATGCCGAACGGACATTCCGAAATTCCGTTGAAAGATGCTCAAACAGCTTTGAAAATCATACATAAACGAGCGAAAGAGTGGAACATTGATAAAAAGAAAATCGGAATTATGGGCTTTTCGGCTGGTGGACATTTGGCTTCGATTACCGGAACGCATTTTAAATCAAGCATTCAACGTCCGGCTTTTATGATTTTGGGTTATCCTGTAGTAACCATGAATAAAGAGCTAACTCATGCTGGTTCAAGAAACAATTTATTGGGAAAAACACCTTCAGATGAACTTGTAAAACTTTATTCAAATGAATTGCAGGTAACTAAAAATACGCCACCAACTTTTATAGTTCATGCCATAGATGATAAAACCGTTCCTATTGCCAATAGTGAACAATTGCTGAAAGCATTGCTGGACCACAATGTTCCGGCAGAACTGCATAAATTTGATATTGGTGGACATGGATTTGGAATGCGTAAACGCGGAATTCCGGTAGATAACTGGCCTGATTTGTTGAAATCATGGTTGAAGGAAAGAAGTTTGATCGTTAATTAATTTTCTTGTCCCAATTGTAAATACTTAAATTGTAAATTAAAGATATGTTTCAAGAGGAAACCAACGATGCTATTGCTTTATTGCAACAACTGATTGCCATACAATCGTATAGCAAAGAAGAAAGTACAGTTGCAGATTTTCTCGAACGGTATATCGAGATTAAAGGCTATGTAGTTTCGCGCAAAGAAAATAATGTTTGGATGTTGAGCCCCGGATTTGAACCGAAACGTCCGACAATACTTCTGAATTCACATATCGATACTGTAAAGCCGGTTGCCGGATGGACTCGCGATCCTTTTTCGCCTGTTATTGAAGATGGAAAGTTATTTGGATTGGGAAGTAACGATGCAGGTGCCAGCGTGGTAAGTTTGCTTCATGCTTTTTTTTATCTGACTCAAAAACAACAACATTACAACCTGATTTTCGCAGCTTCCGGCGAAGAGGAAATTTCAGGGGAAAACGGTATTGAAAGCTTATTAAAGGAATTACCGAAAATTGATTTTGCTATCGTTGGTGAACCTACTGGAATGAATCTGGCTGTTGCCGAAAAAGGGTTGATGGTGCTTGATTGCATAGTAACCGGACTCGCCGGACATGCTGCCCGAAACGAAGGTGACAATGCTATTTACAAAGCTTTACCTGCAATCGAATGGTTTAAAAACTACGAGTTTGAGAAAAAATCGGAATTACTCGGAGCCGTAAAAATGACTGTTACACAAATAAATGCCGGAACGCAGCACAATGTTGTGCCTGATACTTGTTCCTTTGTAGTAGATGTGCGTAGCAATGAAATGTATTCGAATCAGGAAATTTTAGACGAAATACGAAAATTTATTGATTGTGATGTTCAACCGCGGACAACCCGATTAAGCTCAACAGCTACACCAATAAATCACCCGATTGTAAATCGTGGTATAGAATTGAATCGTTCTGTTTTCGGATCTCCAACACTTTCCGATCAGGCATTGATGACTTTTCCAAGTTTGAAAATGGGTCCCGGCGAATCACTCCGTTCACATACTGCCGACGAATATATTTTGTTAGATGAAATTGGGGCAGCAATTGAAATTTATATTCAATTGTTAGATGGGTTGGAAATTTAATCAATAATGAATCCGCAAGTAGCACAAATGGGTTCGACAACTTTTCGTTGTTCGAATCCTTTTTTTATGTCTTTAGCACGTTTGGTTTGAAGAATTTCAGACAAATTATCGATGAATATATTTCCCAATCTCATATTGGCATCTGCATCTAAACAACACGGAACGACTTGTCCGTCAGCTAAAATAGCAATATGATCGCGGAGAGCATAGCAAGTTTTTTGAGTTTGTGTTCCTTCTTGTTTTTCATTTGGCCATTCAAAGCGTGGTGCGCGCTGCAGAAAAATATGTTCAGCTAATTTTAGTCCGTTTCCGTTGGGGTTTTCGTTCAATATTTCAGTTGAGAGATTGAATTTGGAAGCAATTTTCTCAAGGCAAAGTTTATTGAAATCGGAACTTGTTTTATTGGTTGTATTCCACAATCGCAGGCAAATATAAGTTTTTGGAGCAAGGGAAGTGCTAAAATTGAGTGCAGTTTCTAAGTATTCATTCCATTTATCTGGAGCAATATTCTCTTCTGCATCGTGCAATGAAATATTGATTTGACGAATGGAATGTTTAAGTAGTATTTCTTTCTTTTTTGCCAATAATCCGCCATTAGTAGTGATATTTATATTTAAACCCGCAGATTCTGCCACCATCAGGATTTCATTCAATTGTGCATGCAAAAGCGGCTCACCCAACACATGCAGATAAATATAATTGGTAAAAGGACGAATCTTATCAACAATCAATTGGAATTCCTCCACTGACATAAACTTGTTAGCTCGTTTCGTTTTAAAACAAAAACTGCAATCGAAATTGCAGCTGTTTGTTATTTCGATATATATCTTCTTGAATTTCAATGTGTTGGATTTCGAAAATCAATAATATTATGAATGGAAAGAATGCCAACAACGTGATTCATTTCATCTACAACTGAAAGCGTGGTAATTTTATTAATATCCATCATTTCCAGTGCTTCAGTGAGCAATTCATCCGGCGAAATCCGTTTAAATCCATGCGTCATAAAATTTGCTGCTGTCAGATTCTTTAGCTCATCAAACTTCTGAATTGCACGACGAATATCTCCATCGGTAATAATGCCAACAGCTTCTTCACGGTTGTTATAAACCATGGTCATTCCCAATCGTTTATTACTCACTTCGTAAATCACATCTTTGAAAAGCGTGGTTTCATATACTTTTGGCACATCGGTAAACATTTCATCTTTCACAAGCGAAATCAAGCGACGACCTAAAGCACCTCCCGGATGATAAAGAGCATAATTTTCAGCTTTGAATCCACGACGCTCCATCAGACAAATTGCTAAAGCATCACCCATGACTAAAGTGGCTGTAGTGGAAGTTGTTGGAGCCAGTCCAAGCGGACAGGCTTCTTTCGAAACGCCGACATTTAAAACTAACAAAACCTCATTTGCCAAGGCGGAATGAGGATTTCCGGTCATAGCAATGAGCTTGCAACCGATTTTTTTTAACGGTGCCACAACATTTAAAATTTCAGAAGAATTACCGCTGTTGGAAATTAGCAAGACGATGTCATTTTTGCTAATCATACCTAAATCGCCATGCATAGCTTCGGCAGCATTCACGAAAATGGAAGGAGTTCCGGTAGAAGCAAGCGATGAGGAGATTTTATGACCAATTATACCGGTTTTCCCTACGCCCATAATCACCAATTTGCCTTTGCTGGCGTAAATCAGTTCTACGACTTCGTTTATTTCCGATCCAATCTTATTATCGGCCAACTTTTGTAGTTCGCCAATTTCCTGTTGGAATATTTCTTTTGAACGTTTTATAAAATCCATATTTTTATTCTCATTTAGGGATTTTACTTAAAATCATTTCCACAAATTCACGCACGCAACCTTCACCGCCCTTTTTATTCATCTGAATGATTCCGGGAATGTTTTTAATTGCTTCCAACGCATCTGCCGGACAAGCTGCCAAACCAACCGACGAAAGTAATTCAAAACAATTTACATCGTCCCCAATATAAGCCACTTCAGCGAGTGAAATATCCTCTTTCTCACAAATTTCTTTTACTGAAGCCAGTTTTCCTCCTTCACGTTTCCCCTGGAACAGATAATCTAATTTAAGTTTCAGGAATCGGCGTTCCACCATATTGGTGTTTTCGGAAGTAATAATACCGGCTTTAATTCCTTTTTCACGCATGAGCTGCAATCCCATCCCGTCGTGTGCATTGAATTTTTTCATTTCGTCACCTGCTTCGGAATAATACATGCCGGCATCGGTAAGAACTCCGTCTACATCAGTCAGAAAGAGTTTTATGTTAGTCGGTAGTCGGTAGTCGGTAGTTGGTAGTTGGTAGTCAAAAGTTCCTACTTCTTGGTTCTTGGCCCTTGATTCTTGGTTCTTAATATCTTTTGTAATATTATCAATGGCAATTGCCTGTTGGAGAATCTCTTTAATGTCAGAAAGATAGATTTGATTTGGTCCGTCGGAAAATGCATGATCGGGATCGGGATGCACTTCGGCAAAAATGGCATCAACGCCAACTGCCAATGCAGCACGCATCAAATAGGGTACCATTTCGCGGTTACCACCAGTAGAAGTTCCTTGACCACCCGGTTTTTGAACGGAATGTGTAGCGTCGAAAACAATCGGAAAACCATAATTGCGCATTTCCACCAATCCGGTCATATCAACTACCAAATTGTTGTAACCAAAGCTTGATCCACGTTCGCAAAGTAATATGTTTTCGTTACCTGCATCACATAATTTATCTACCACATTTTTCATATCCCAAGGTGCCATAAATTGTCCTTTTTTTACGTTGACAATTTTGCCTGTTTTGGCTGCAGCAACCAATAAATCGGTTTGACGGGACAAAAAAGCAGGAATTTGCAACATATCAGCCACTTTGGCCACCTCAGCACATTGCCATGTTTCATGAACGTCAGTGATTATCGGTAGATCGAGTTCGGTTTTTACGTTTTTAAGTATTTGTAAACCACGCTCTAACCCCACACCGCGAGGCGATTTTACAGATGAACGGTTGGCTTTGTCGAAGGATGATTTAAAAATTAGATGAATACCCAGTTCTAAACAAATTTCTTTCAATGTGCGGGCAACATGCATCGTCATTTCTTCCGTTTCGATAACACAGGGTCCGGCAATCAGGACAAACCGATTGTTACCTCCGATATCAAAGCGATTCAGAACATTTATTTTGCGGGTTTCAAGCATTGTTTCAATTTTCAATTAATAAATTTTCAATTAATGGAAATCAGCACATTATTAAATTGGGAATCAATTTGTATACACTCTCACCCAGTCAACTTCCAAATTTCCGGTGCTACCGTGCTGTTTATCAGATATAAATGAGTTGAATGCCAGATACATTTCTTCTACCGGAATGTTGCTTGCAGTGCGATATACTTCCAAATTATTAATCATCCAAACTAATTCTTTTTCAGTCCACACCAATGAATAAATAAAAAATTCACGAGGATTTAGTCCTGCAATTTTTACTCCGTCAAAAATATTTTTATCAGCATTTCCCATTGTAATCTTTTTGCCATCAAAATGGAATATCTTAATATTTGGCAATTTCCCATCTGCCCCTAACCAAAATGCATGTTGCACTTTGCCGTAACATCTCAGTTTTGCACGGAAAACTCCATGTTTCTGACGAAAAGTGTCTGCAGTTTGAAGTACATCGGAGGTAAACTGAAATTCTTGATCGACAAATCCTTTTTTAATATGCCAGGCACGTGAAACAACTTTTTCGCGTTTTGTTGAAATTCTTAATATTCCATCAACAACAGATATATTTTTGCCGGAATTATTTGCCTGCTTTTCGTTTACAAACGAATGATCTTCCATCAATTGAGGACTTTTGTAATGAAACCCAAAGTCCCAATGCGATTTATCCAACGTATTCCATTCAAATTCATCGTGAAACGAAAGTTTTAGCGTGCGATATTTCACAAAACGTTCCGGTTTTTCATTTTCATAAAAGATAATATCAGGATTTTTAGCTAACTCATAAAATCGTTCTTGCTGAACAAACTCAGGAGTACTTTGCCATCGATTTTCGTTCGCCCAAAATTCATTCTTCTTTTTAAATTCAAGAATCGCCACTTTTAGTTGAAGTTGCTCATATTCCTTAATGATATAAGATTCGTGAAAACGACTATGGTTTTTGAATGCTTTCGATTTTTCGAATGCTTTCATTTTTCGAAGAAATTCCGAAGCTTTCACTTTCTTTTTATTTCCTAATAATTCGTAATCGGTAGTCGTTTTAAAATTAAGATAGTTTTTTAATTCCTCTGATACAAGCACTTCATAATAAAGTTGAATGGACTGAGAATTATGGAGTTTTTTGAACTTGTTACTGATTTGAAATTCTTCTGTGTCTTTATATCTTCGGTTTTTCAATAACTTTTTGTTTTCCTGAAACTCTGCAGATTTTACGATATGATATAACTTTTTATATTCACCAAGTTCAACCGACTTTTCGACTTCTGCATAACGATGCATGGCTTTTACCAATTCAGCTTCATTTCTTTCGAGTTTTGCTGTTGGAGTTATTTCTCCCAAAAGTTTTTTCCAAAAAAGATTCATAATGAAATTTTAGTGTGATTGTTTATTGACAATTTAATTAACTCCAAACACTGATTTATGTTTTGAACAATAAGTGGTTTATAACTTTCTTCGACAGGAATAAATGATTCTTTTCGCATGTTATCTATCTGGTTAAGAAACTGATTGTAAAAACCATCCTGATTCACAATTATCAATGATTTGCTATGCTCACCTACAATACCCGAAGCAATAATGTCCAACATTTCGTCTAATGTACCATAACTCCCCGGAAGTACTACAAACACATCAGATAATGATTTCAATTGTGTTTTGCGTTCGCTCATCGTTTCAACAGTTATCAGTTCGGTCGGCAGCGAGCTTTGTCGGTTCATTCGAATAACTGCTTGTGGAATCACCCCTATTATCTGACCGTTTTTACTATGCGCTCCTTCCGAAACCGAATCCATCAATCCGCCAGTAGCACCACCGTAAACAAGCGTATTTCCACTTTCGGCAATCATTTCACCCAGACGAAAGGCGACTTGTTTATACTGGTCAGCAATACGGTTGCTTGAAGAGCAGAAAACAGCTATATTCATTTGTTATTTCGTGTTTTGTGTTTCGTGTTTGGCATTTCCAACACGGAACACGGAACACGAAACGTTTTTTCTAAGCATCTATCTTAGCGTAAGTCGCGTTTTGTTCAATAAACTGACGACGTGGAGCAACATCATCTCCCATCAACATGGAGAAAACGTGATCGGCTTCGGCAGCATTTTCAATGTTTACCTGACGTAACGTACGGTTTTCGGGATTCATGGTTGTGTCCCACAATTGCGTTTCGTTCATTTCTCCCAAACCTTTGTATCGTTGCGTGTGAATTCCGCCTTCAACTCCGCCTCCGTATTTTTCAATAAATGCCTGGCGTTGCATTTCAGTCCAGCAATATTCTTCTACTTTGCCTTTTTTACATAAGTAGAGTGGAGGAGTGGCGATATACAAATAACCTTGCTCAATCAATTCTTTCATGTGGCGGAAGAAGAAAGTCATAATCAGCGTGGCAATATGACTCCCATCAACATCGGCATCGGTCATGATTATGATTTTGTGATAGCGCAGTTTTTTTATGTTCAACGCCTTACTGTCATCCTCCGTTCCAATAGTAACGCCCAAAGCGGTGTATATATTGCGTATCTCTTCACTTTCAAGCACTTTATGTTGCATGGCTTTTTCCACATTCAGAATTTTACCGCGCAAGGGCAAGATAGCCTGATACTGACGACTACGGCCTTGTTTGGCTGTTCCTCCTGCCGAATCCCCTTCGACAAGAAATAATTCGCATTTTTCAGGGTCTTTGTCGGCACAGTCGGCCAGTTTCCCAGGTAAACCACCTCCTGAAAGGGGTGATTTCCTTTGAACCATTTCACGCGCTTTCCGAGCTGCATAACGGGCTGTTGCTGCTAAAATAACTTTTTCAACGATAATGTGGGCAGCTTTTGGATTTTCTTCCAAATAGTTTCCAAGTGCTTCACCAACAGCCATATCTACCGAACCCATAACTTCATTATTTCCAAGTTTAGTTTTAGTTTGACCTTCAAATTGAGGTTCTTGAACTTTAATCGAAATTACGGCTGTTAATCCTTCACGGAAGTCGTCGCCACTAATTTCAATTTTAAGTTTTTCCAGCATTTTGCTATCTTCAGCATATTTTTTCAATGTACGGGTAAGTCCGCGACGAAAACCTGCAAGGTGAGTTCCACCTTCTATGGTGTTGATATTGTTTACGTAAGAGTGTACGTTTTCGTTGTATGAAGTATTGTATGTCATTGCAATTTCTACCGGTGTTCCATTTTTTTCAGTAGAAATATGAATGATGTTTTCAATCAATGGTTCACGGGCCTCATCGATATATTCTACAAATTCTTTTAACCCTTCGGTTGAATGAAATATTTCCGATTTGACAGTTCCATCTTCGTTTAAAGTACGTTTGTCGGTTAATGAAAGGGTGATTCCGGCATTAAGGAATGCCAGTTCGCGTAAACGATTAGCCAAAATATCCCATTTGTAAACAGATTCGATAAAAATGCTGTTGTCGGGCAAAAAAGTAGTCAGGGTTCCATTTGTAGATGAAGTTCCAATTTCTTTTACCGGAAATTTTGGAATGCCACATTCGTATTCCTGCAAGTACAACTTTCCTTCGCGCGATACTTCCACGTGCATAAGAATTGAAAGTGCATTTACACACGAAACGCCCACACCATGCAATCCACCTGAAACTTTATAGCTGCCGTGGTCAAATTTACCACCAGCATGTAGCACAGTCATTACTACTTCCAAAGCTGATTTCCCTTCTTTTTCGTGCATATCCACAGGTATTCCGCGACCGTTATCAATAACTGTAATTGAATTATTTTCGTTGATAAAAACCTGAATGTTGTCACAATGTCCGGCCATTGCCTCATCGATGGAGTTATCCACCACTTCGTACACCAAATGGTGCAAACCTTTGACACCTATATCGCCAATATACATCGCAGGACGTTTGCGCACTGCTTCTAAACCTTCCAGCACTTGAATACTACTTGCACCATAATCGGCACTTGCAGCAGCTCTCGCTTTTTCTTCTTCGTTCATTTTTATTTTAAGTTATTTGTTTATTTACCGTTGTTTGTAGCTGGTTTTTTGTTCTATTGTATTTTTTTTAAATCTATCCAAAAAAACATACAAATATAGCATAAATATTTGAGATAACAGCTATATTTTGGGTAGAAATATATAGTTTTTAAAAAATAGAGAAAATTAAAAAATAGCCGATTTTTCTAATTTCAAATTCTCAAAAAAACTTTAATTGATTTGATTTTGAGGCGTTTCGTAATTTTTAGCAATTAAACTAAGTTATCCAAGGATTTAAAGAGGAAATTTAGAAAATCGAGTTCGAATTAGCGTATTTTTGAATAAATATTTTTGTGATAGGTAGTTATTATGACAGCAAATACGTTTTTTCTCTTTACTTTTGTATGACTTACTTTTATCCTATTTGTTTCATCCATCTTAAACTTGCAATAATGAAATTTAAACTATTAGTTTTACCATTTTTATTCTTCACCCTTTCAGTATTTGCAGAAAATCCGTTGGAAAATTTCATCAATAATCCGATTATGGAGAATGCCAATATAAGCTTGTTGGTAAAAGATTTGGGAACGAATAAAACACTTTACCAATTCCGTTCAAATAACAGTACGATTCCTGCTTCCACTATGAAACTGGTAACTACTGCTACTGCATTGGAACTACTTGGACCTAAATTTTGCTTTGAAACCAAGGTTGAAATTGACGGTAGAATTAATGCTGAAGGAGTTTTGAATGGCAATTTGTACATTCATGGTGGCGGTGATCCGACTTTGGGTTCTGAAAAAATGGGTAATCTGAATTTTCTGACAAAATGGGTTGAAACGGTGAAAAAAGCCGGAATTAAAAAAATCACCGGACAAATTGTTGCCGATGCCACTTTGTATGACGATCAGGGAGTTAATCCGAAATGGACGTGGGAAGATGTAGGAAATTATTATGCTGCAGGAGCTTATGGTATTTCGTATATGGATAATACTTACGAGTTGGTTTTGCGTTCGGGAATTGAAGGTTCGACTCCTGAAATTTTGCGTGTAATTCCGGATATTCCGGCTTTGACATTCGAAAATCATTTGACAAGCACAACAATTGCCTTTGATAGTGCCTATTTTTATGGTGCACCGCATTCCTATTTACGAAGTATTCACGGCGAAATTCCAGCCAACCGGATGGAATATATCATCAAAGGAAGTATTCCGAATCCTGGTTTGTTACTGGCAGAACATTTTCAGAATCAATTAATTCAAAACGGCATTTCAATCTATCAGTTACCAACAGATATTGTTACAAAAAGTACAGAAAGGAGAGTGATTCTGGTTCAACAATCGCCACCGTTAAGCGAAATTATTAAAGAAACGAATATTCATAGCAATAACGGTTTTGCTGAACAGATATTTCGGTATCTGGCGTTGAAAAAAAGTACGATTGCATCTTCAACCGATGCAGTTCAAGTTGTAAGAGCATTTTGGAAATCTAAAGGACTTCCAATAAATCAACTTTTTAATTATGATGGTTGTGGACTTTCCCCAATGGATGCTGTCTCGGCTCAGTTTTTAGTTGATTTACTGATTTATATGCAAACAATTAGTCCAAATAAAGAAGTTTTTATAAATTCATTACCAGTTTCAGGTAAAAGCGGCACACTAACTAATTTTCTTGACAAAACGCCTTTGCAAGGGAAAGTTCATGCAAAAAGCGGAACAATTTCCGGCGTTAAAAGCTATGCAGGTTATATTGAAAACAATAACAAGACCTACGTATTTTCTATTTTAGTAAATCATGCTGACGGAACTTCAAAA
Organism: Paludibacter sp.; assembly: GCA_017882285.1. GTDB lineage: Bacteria > Bacteroidota > Bacteroidia > Bacteroidales > Paludibacteraceae > Paludibacter. The sequence continues at coordinate 28,056 of JADGPS010000034.1, forward strand.
GCGGTAACCCGAAGAATAGAGGAATTTCTTTTACAGTTATCAGAGAACAGTAATCAGTAATCAACTTTATGGGAAACAGCTTGTTTATCGAAGAAACCTCATCCACTAATGCATTGTTGTGGAAAATGAATCGTGAAAAAGCGTTGCCCGAAGGTTTTGTTGTGTACACAGATTTTCAAACCGAAGGTAAAGGTCAAATCGGCAATTCGTGGGAATCAGAAACCGGGGAAAATTTGCTGTTTAGTATGGTGCTTTATCCTAAACAAGTACCTGTGGATCAATTATTTTTGATTTCACAATTGGTAAGTGTTGGCATTAAAAGAACTCTGGACGAATATGTAGATGAAATTACCGTCAAATGGCCAAATGATATTTATTGGAATGATAAAAAAATAGCAGGAATTCTGATTGAGAACTCATTGCAAGGCAATAGAATTAAAGCAGTGGTGATTGGCGTTGGATTGAATGTGAACCAGAAGGTGTTTGTGAGTGATGCCACCAATCCGGTTTCGCTGTGCCAAATTACCGGTAAAAGTTTAAATAGGAAACTTATACTTAACAAAATTAACCGAAATATACTGAATTTATATGCCGAATTGGATGCCGAAAAAATCCGTTCGGAATATGCCGAATCCTTATATCGAAAAGTTGGATCTCACAGCTTTAGTGCTGATGGTGAGAGTTTTCAGGCTAAAATTATTTTCGTACATCCTGATGGTCAACTGGAACTTGAAATAGAGAATGGAGAACGAAAAGGCTTTTATTTCAAAGAAGTGAAGTTTCTTATTTGAAGCTCTTCAATCCTCCAAAAGTAGAATTTTTTCTTTTGACATCTGATAGAGATAGGCTTTATTTTTCCTCTTCTATTTCTTCAAAGTCGACATATTCACCTTCTTTTTTATCAAAAATTTTCGATTTTGCCGTAGGTTGCTCAAAACCTTGTGATTGATGTTCCTGGGTTGCTGAATTATTACGTTTCCCTAAGTTGAAAATGGAACGTAAAAATCCCCATACAGTTGAAATAATAATCAAACCAATAACTAAGAAAAAAATGATAAAAAAGAATAGAAAATTCAACATTTATATTTACGATTTGTTGATTTAACACTTGAAAATCAAGCTTTTAAAAAAGTTCTATGAATTGGAAATTTAAAAATCTGAATTAATTAAAACACATCTTTTGCCACCCTTCTCACGCTTTGAGTAGCCATCATACTGTAAAAATGAATACTTGGAACTCCGTGATTTTTCAGATCATTGGCTTGATTCGTGCACCATTCCACTCCAACTTCCACCGCTTCTGCATCGGTTTTGCATTTACGTAATTCAGCTGCAAATGCTTCCGGTATATCGGTGTGAAATATCTTTGGTAACACAGTCAATTGATTAGCCAGTGTGATGGGTTTGATGCCCGGTATAATGGGTACGTTAATACCTTTTAGCTTGCATTTTTCAACAAAATCATAATACTTTTGATTGTCGAAAAACATCTGAGTTACCAGGTATTCAGCACCTGCATCCACTTTTTGTTTGGCGTAAAACAAGTCTGAATCCAAATTTGGAGCTTCCTCATGTTTTTCAGGATAACAAGCCATTCCATACGAAAATGGTTTAACATAAGACTTCATTTTCGATCCATCTAAAAACAGACCTTGATTGAAATTGTTCACCTGCACCTGAAGTTCTGTAGCATTTTTGTGTCCTGTTGGCGAGAATTCACGTTCATGCCTGGCTTTATCTCCACGAAGAAGGAGCAAATCGGTAATTCCAAGGAATTGTAAGTCAATCAGTGCGTATTCGGTTTCTTCGGGCGTAAATCCACTGCAAATAATATGCGGAACGACTGCAATTTTATATTTGTTTTGTATGGCGGCGGCAATGGCAACAGTTCCCGGACGATGGCGTTCGGCTATCTGCTCAAAAAGTCCTTGTGCGTTTTCTTTGAACACCAACTCGCTGCGGTGAGTGGTGATATTGATATATTTAGGATCGAATTCACGCAAAGTATCAATGGTTTTATACAATATTTCGATACCATTTCCTTTTAGAGGAGGTAATAATTCAAACGAAAAAGCCGTTGATTTTGCACTTCTAATTTTTTCTACAACACTCATCTACAGTTGACAGTTGACAGTTGACAGTTGACAATTTTGTGTCAAATGAAAACTTGTATTTATAATTCTGATTTGAGTGCAAAAGTACTATTTTTTTTAGATTTAACGGTAAATTAAGTTGAATGTTAACAATTGGATTAGTATGACATTTAAATTTGAATGATACTTACGCAAATTTTACCGAAGTCAGTTTCTCCGAAATTTCCCATAATTTACGAGCGCTTTCTTTGTCATAAGAAGCAGCAGTTGATTTTACAATAACAGGAAAACCTTTCATTTCACGTTTTCCATTCGGTCCATAAAATTCACCTCCTTTTGCATTTTGATCGACAGAAGCTCGAATTTCTGGCAATGCGCCCATTGAAGCCGGTTGAATCATAAACAAAAACAAGGGTTTAAGTAAATTCATTACCCATTTTGGTGCCGCATGATTAAACAAATTAGTGTCTGAAACACCGGGGTGAGCCGCAAGAGCCATACAATCGATTTTATTTGCTTCGAAAAATCGTTGTAATTCGTACGTAAAAAGTAAATTGGAAAGTTTAGAACGTCCGTAAGCTTTCATGGGCGAATAATCTTTTCCATTTTCATAAAGCAAATTGTCAAAATCCATCACGCCACTTTTGTGAGCCATGCTACTTACATTCACCACGCGTGATTTTGGCGTTTTTTTCAATAAATCAAGTAGTAAGCCGGTTAGAGCAAAATGTCCCAAATGATTTGTTCCAAGCTGATTTTCAAACCCATTTTTTGTTAATCCGTATGGAACCATCATGATGCCGGCATTATTCAACAAAACATCCAAACGTGAATGGTTTTCTTTAAATAAATTCACAAAGCTTCGAATTGATTCTAAATTAGTTAAATTGAGTTCCATAACCAAAATATCGGCTTTGGGGTTAAAATCAATGATTTGCTTTTTTGCCACTTCTCCTTTGTTGACCGACCGGCATGCCATTACAACATGTGCACTTTTAAGCGAAAAAACTTTAACTGCTTCAAACCCCAAACCGCTGTTACCACCTGTAACCAAGATTGTTTTACCGGTTAAATCAGGAATATCTTCAATGGTCCAGTCAGATGAAGTCATATTGTTATTTTCCATATAAATAAATGATTATCAGAATTCTACAAAGTATGCAAGAAGTCCCAAAAGTATCAAAACAATACCGGTTATCAATTTTTCGTTATGTTCCAGAGAATCGGATTTCAGTTTATTAATGCCTTTCAATCCAAGATAAACCAAACTTACCATAACTGATAAGGTCATGGTTAAATATACCAGCGAAACAATTAAAATTCCCAACCAACCTTTTGTAGCTGCTTGAAAATAATAAGCTTCAATTTCGAAACAGGGTGAAAGGAACATGCCTATACATAAGGTAATCAGGATAGCGGTTTTGGATTTTTTGTTTTTTAAAGTTGTTTTATTGATTTCAAAATGATGGTGATGATGTTTTGATTTTAAATCGAACAATAAATAAATAATTCCAATGAAAACTAAAACCAAAGGAGCTGCTACTTTGGTAATATAACTATAATTTTCGGATAATTTTATACCGACAAATCCAACAATAATACCAATAATTATGGTACTCAATGTATGTGAAAAACCGGTAATTAATGTAGCAAAGACCGTTTCTCTATTGGACCATTTTTCGGTTTTTGAGATTGCAATCAACGGAAGCCAGTGATTTGGAAATAAGGGATGAATCAAACCCAGAATTAAGCTGCCTAAAAATATCTGCCACATCGTTTCAAATAGTTTTTTAGTTTTTTAAATTTTTGTTCATCCCATAAATGGATAGCAATTAATACTTATCAAAACACTATCAAGGTTTGTGATGACTCTACCGTTCTGTCATCTAAATTGAAAAGGTTTGTAATAAAGTTATGATTATTCCTTTCCACTACTGTTTGTCGAAGGATTTTTTCCGGAGAACAAAAAATTAACTGACTGCCGACCCGAATCATTATACCGGTTTTAAAACCTGACCATTCTTTAAAATTTTCATCTCCGGTTTGGTTCCTTTTGGAAAATCAGACTTTAGAGTTCTTTTATAATTCGTCGTATCGGCTTTTTGAACGATTTTTTGCAAACTATCCCGATTTGCAGGCTTGAATTCGCGAATCAATTTTATGCTATCTACCGTGGCATGAAAAATGCCTTTATAAGCGGAACTTCCAAGCAGTTGACCCGTTATTGATTTGATTTTCAGTTTTCTGTGTGCCGGCATTCGGAAAGTGTAACGACGTGTTAATCCGTCATTGTGAGCCACCTGATACACACTGTCTGTTTTACCATTGAAATAATTGATTCGCAATACGATATGATGATTTTTGCAGGAATCTTCGTGAGCTATGAAAAGCAGCATTTTTAATATATAACGATCGCCAAATAACAAATTGTCGTTTTTAATTTCAAAATCAAGTCGGGTTCGAACGGAATCTTTTGTGAAAGTATACTTTGTACCTTTATTCCACAAATCAAATCGCGCTTTGCCAATTTCAGTAGAATCAATTGTATGGAATTTCCCTTTGTCTATATCATTTTGTGAATCTGTTAATTGGGAAATTACATTATCGTAAACGTTTTCAAATCTTTGTGGATTTATTGTGTACCAAACGAGCGAAGAATCAAACTGAGCTTGTGAAATTCCGTATTTTTTCAGGATAAAATTATAATAGGGTGCTTTATTCGAATATTGACCATTTGTAAGACCTTTTTCAGCTAAAGATGCATCTGTTTTATGCATCTCAACCAAAATATCTGCCATTTTACTTTGGCTCAATACGCCTTTAGGTCGACCATCGCAAGCCGACAAAAGAAAAATGAACCCAAGTAATATGATTACCTGAATTATGAATTTATTCTGTTGATTGAACATTTTTGTCTTTTTTTGTTTCGAGACTGTTGTTCAGTTCTTTGCGGTAAAAAATGAGAATAATACCAACTGCCACACTAATTGCCGAATCAGCTACGTTAAATATCGGACTAAAAAAAATTGTTTCTCCCAGGCTGTTGCGGATAATTGGAAAATAAAGCATATCCACTACTCTTCCGTAAAATAAGGAGGCATATCCACCGCCATCAGGTAAAAAAGTTGCAATATGATTGTAGCTGTCCGAGAAAAATATTCCATAAAAAACTGAGTCGAGAATATTGCCGGCAGCACCAGCCAAAACCAATGAAATGGTTAAAATATAACCTGTACGAACTTGTTTTTTTATCAAAATATGGATATAATAGGCAAGAGCTCCAACAGCAATAATGCGGAAAATAGTTAGAAATAATTTTCCGATTAGTTCCATGCCAAAAGCCATTCCGTTATTTTCAATAAAATAAATCTGAAACCAGCTTAAAACATTGACATGTTCGCCCAAAGTGAAATGCAACTTAATATAGATTTTAGAGGCCTGATCGATACATAAAATCAGGAAAATAAGTAATACGGATTTTTTTGTTATTGACATGCTGCTAATTTATAGTTCGAAATTAATCCTTTTTTAACAAAATTTGCCCCTGAATGATAAGGTATTGAGAGTCATTTAAACACAAATTCGGCAACAGACAAATGTCCCGTTGCCGAATTGATTGTATTTCAATTGTTTATTTTTTGTCGTTTTTTGCTTCGATACTTAAAGTGGCATGAGGAACGGCACGCAGACGCTCTTTGGGAATCAACTGACCTGTTTCACGGCAAATGCCGTAGGTCTTGTTTTCAATGCGTACCAACGCTGATTGTAAATGTTGAATAAACTTCATTTGGCGTTGAGCCAAACGTCCCGACTCTTCTTTTGAAAGCGTTGCCGCTCCTTCTTCCAATACTTTAAAAGTAGGTGAAGTGTCCATTATATCATTCCCATCCAAATTGGTTATCCCATTTCGAAGCATTTCATATTCCTTATTTGCTTTTTCAAGTTTTTCAGTTATTAGCTCACGGAATTCATCCAATTCAGCATCTGTATATCTAGTTTTTACTGTCATAGCATTCAAATTTAATTGATTTTGGAAAAAGATTAAATATAGAATTAATTTGTTTTTTAAATTGCCTGCGAAAATAAGAAAATTGTTTCAGTTGGACAATTATTTTGGTAAATATATTTCCAGTTATTAGAAAATAAATTACCAGATACAAGAAGTGAGTCCCTTTTAGTATAAACATTAGGTTAATATCAAATTAAATCAGTTGCTTACGCCTTTTTAACAGATATTCTTATCGTAAATTCATCAAACTCAAGTTCGGTTGCATCTGACAAGTTGCCAACCAACATTACCGAATTGGCCAATGTTTGTGAAGCAATATAATTTGAATATTCTTTTACTGCTTCATCAATCTCAGTACGGCTCTCAATTTTTACTAAGATTTTATCTACAATTTCATAACCGTTTGACTTTCTTATATTTTGAATTCTATTAACCAATTCACGGGCAATTCCTTCTCGTAAAAGTTCATCAGTTATTGTGATATCAAGTGCCACGGTGAGTTTCCCTTCGTTAGCAACTAACCAGCCGGGCATATCTTCAGTAATGATTTCCACATCTTCGGTTGTAAGTTCAACATTTACTGATGGTAATATTAGTGTATATTCTCCATTTCGTTCAATTTCACTAATTTCATGGTTGCCGAATGCACTCATTGCCTGAGCAATTTCTTTCATTTGCTTGCCGTACTTTTTCCCCAAGGTTTTAAAGTTTGGTTTAATTCTTTTGATTATGTTTTCCATGTCAGTATCAGCCGGAATCACTTCCAGTTCTTTTACGTTCACTTCGGCTTTTACCAGTTCAGCAACATAACTTAATTGACTGAACGT
>JADGPS010000122.1 GCA_017882285.1 Paludibacter sp.
AAATTCCGAGTATCGGAACAAATAAATAGTACAATAAGACGAACTTGTCCCGACTTGACGGGAGTCGAAATTGGACTATATTATTTGTGCAATCGGTATTACAACAATTATCGTTGGTTTGGGGCATTAAACCTTTTCATTTAAGTACCTATAACCATTTAAACATGGCTATTTCCAAATCAATAGAAATTCTTAAGGAAAAAAAACTGTTGAAAATTGGAGATTGCGTGATTTATGTCGGCAGTACACCTCTAAATGATCACGGCAGTACGAATATGCTGAAGGTTAGTTATATTTAGGCAATAATTCTAAACATAAAATCTTACCATCAATCTTTTGCACATTAAAATGTGTGAATCATATAACTTTCTTCAAAAATTTTGTAACATGCATCAGGTTAAAAGTATTGATCTTTGCCCTATTTCGTGGATGATTTTTTTAGAGAAAACATTTAAATATCTTCTCAAAAAAAACAAATCGAAATTTAAATAATTTAAAATTTAATAATCAACGAAAATGAAAACAACAAAAATGAAAAAGGTATTGATAGCGATGGATTATGATGAAACCTCGCAGAAAGTCGCAGAAGTGGGATTCTCGATGGCGCAAGCCATGCATGCAGAAACAATTTTACTCCATGTAATATCCGAGCAACCGGTTTATTATTCATCTTATATGTATATGCGTGAATTGCAGGTTGATGTTTTGGGCGATTTAAAAAAATCAACTCAGAAATTTCTGGACAAAACAAAAAAATACCTTGGAGTTGAATCAATTCAAACCATATTAAAAGAAGGTGAAATTGCTGAAACAATTTTAAATACAGCAAAAGAAATGAATGCTGATATTATCGTAATGGGTTCTCATAGTCGTAAATGGTTGGAAAATATCATCATGGGAAGTACAGCAGAAGATGTATTAAAAACAACGACTATACCGCTTTTTATCGTTCCAACAAAAAAGCAAAACTAACTTTATCGATTCGCAAACAATTATCAAAAATCTGAAATAATTATTGACGTGTTTTTTTTGCGATAATTTTCAGATTGTAAGACTTATAACTAAATTGTTAAGTAAAAATAAAAAAACAAGAAAGGAGAAAATTATGCCAATTTTCGGATCACCTTTTTCAGGGTTAACAAATGATAGAAAGCTTACAGATGCGGAGCTCGTGAGAGCAATCCGTTTCATGGTGGCTGCAGAGTATGAAGCAATACAGATGTATATGCAACTTGCTGAGTCAACCGACAACAAGCTCGCTGTGGGCGTACTCAAAGACATCGCAGATGAGGAACGTGTACATGCCGGTGAGTTTCTAAGATTGCTCCGCGAGCTAGCCCCGGATGAAGAAAAATTTTACATCAACGGAGCAAAAGAAGTAGAAAAAGAAATCAAGAAGATGAAGTAAAGCTTTCCCGGTAAAACCAGGTTTGGTATCTGCTGGGCGTGGTATGCATTGATATTATGGGAAACCTGTTTATCTGTTCTATACCAAATCAGGATAATCCGTTAATGGAGATAGTTGAAAAAAAGGAATACCTCTGCCTACAATTGATGTATGGGAACACGCTTACTATTTGAAATATTAGAACAAAAGACCAGATTATATTGATACATTCTGGAACGTTTTAAGCTGGAATGAAGTAGCCAAGAAATACGAAGATGCTTTAAATCAACAGGTGAGAAGTAAATTAGAAAAAAATTAATACTTAAAATCATGGAAAAATTAGATGAAAAAAAAATGTTCGGAACGCCCAGAGCAGAATATATTGAAGTAGAACGTTATGTATACCTTCATATTACTGATGCCGGAGAAGGCAGACCTATTGTGTTAATACCAGGTTGGCCCCTCAGTGATGAAATGTATGAATACCAATACAACGATTTGATGAACAAAAATTTTCGAGTTATTGGTATCACCTTGAGAGGTTTTGGCAAATCGAGTAAACCATATACAGCTTATAATTACGATGTACATGCTCGAGATATTAAAAGTGTTTTAGATAAACTGGATATAAAAGATGCTGTCTTATGTGGTTTCTCAATGGGAGGTGCCATTGCTATTCATTATATGTCAGTCTATAATGGTGCTCATATTTCTAAATTGGTTTTAGCAGGAGCAGCAGCACCAATTTGGACACAACGCAAAGATTTCCCTTACAATCTTACCCAAAGTGCAGTTGATGATTTAATTGCATTGAATTTTAAAGATAGACCAATGCTTTTAGCCAACTTCGCAAAAATATTCTCTGCCACCGAAACTTCATTAAATGATGGAATTGGCAAATGGCTGAATGGGATTGGATTAGTTGCCACAGCTCATGCCACAGGTCAATGCTTATATGCATTGCGTGATACTGACTTGAGAGACGATATGAAAAAAATAAAAATTCCTACTTTAATATTGCATGGTAAAAAAGACAAAATATGCTCTTTCGATTTGGCCGAACAAATGAAAGCCGGAATTGAAGATTCAAAACTTATAGCTTTTGAACACAGTGGTCATAGTTTGTTTCTGGAGGAAACTCAGAAGTTTAATTCAGAATTGATTAAATTTGCGCAGAGTTGACAATTGATTGATAGGCAATATTGGTAAAACCAAACATACATTTTTTTATCCGTCCCATTCCGATTTATATAAACTGAATTGTTTTAATAACATATCTCAAAAATGAAAACACCTTTTCAAAAGATATTTACTGTTATAAAAACATCTTTTAAAGACTGGTTGGCAAAAGACCCGTTTCGCGAAAGTGCAGTGATTGCCTATTATGCTATTTTTTCATTGCCGGGTTTGCTCGTGGTAATCATGACGCTTGCAGGATATTTCTTTGGTCGCGAAGCAGTTAATAATCAGGTGGCAGCGCAATTCACCTCTACCATGGGAGCCGAAACTGCCAAACAAATTCAGGATATGATTGTGCAAGCCAGTAAACTTAGAAATTCGTTAGTGGCAACAGTGATCGGAATAATTACTATTTTGATTGGTGCAACAGGTGTTTTTGCAGAATTCCAAATTGCATTAAATAACACTTGGGAAGTAAAGTTAGACACAACAAAATCTGGTATTTGGAACATAATCCGGGTACGTCTATTTTCATTCGGACTGATAGTATCCATTTCGTTTTTACTCATTGTGTCACTTGTTATTTCAGCATTGATTTCAGCTTTTGGCGATTGGTTAACGGGTCATTTTTCAGATTCATTTTTGTTAATTCTACAGGTACTAAATATCGGTTTATCTTTTTTTATTCTATCCATATTATTTGCACTTATGTTTAAATTTTTACCCGATGCAAAAATAAAATGGAAGCATGTTTGGATAGGATCCTTCGTTACCACTTTTCTGTTTGAGATTGGAAAATTTGCATTAGGGTTTTATTTCGGAAAAGCAAATCCGGGTACGGGTTACGGTGCAGCGGGTTCGGTCATTTTAATTATGCTTTGGGTTACCTATTCTTCTATGATTGTTTTGTATGGTGCTGAGTTTACACACGCTTATGCCAATATGTTTTCAGGCAAAGTTGCACCTACCGAAATTGCTAAAACAGAGGTTCCGGTTAAACCGAGTTAGTTAAAACCTTGAAAATAGTTGGCATTTAATCCCAAATCAAATATGAAAAACCAAAAGCCGAATACTATCATTATTCCCGAAAAATTCAAAGGTTTAACAGCCAATGAGGCAAAGGCAAAATTAAGTTCAGATGGTTTCAACAGACTTCCATCTTCAAAACCTAAAAACTTTTTATCTATTGCGTTGGGAGTTGTCAAAGAACCTATGTTTATACTTCTGGTTGCATGTGGTTCTTTGTATCTGGTATTGGGTGAATTGCAGGAAGGTTTAATGCTGCTGGGCTTTGTTTTCGTCATCATGGGTATCGAATTCTTTCAACAAAAGAAGACCGAAAAAGCCCTCGATGCCTTAAAAGACATGGCAAGTCCAAGAGCTTTGGTCATCCGCGATGGTGTGGAAACTCGCATTGCGGGTGTAGAAGTGGTAACAGAAGATTTGATTGTGTTGCAGGAAGGCGACCGCGTTCCGGCTGATGCAACTGTTTTGCAATCAGTTAATTTGCTGGCTGATGAATCATTACTTACCGGTGAACCGGTATCAGTCAGAAAAAGCGATTGGGATGAAGTTCAGGAAATCACACAACCAGGTGGCGATGATTTACCTTTCATTTATTCCGGATCCATGATTGTTCAGGGAAATGGTATTGCAAAAGTAACGAGCATAGGCGTCAATACCGAAATTGGAAAAATTGGCACAGCGTTGGAAGGCGTAATAGAAGAACCAACGCGGCTTAAAAAGGAAATGGGTTCGTTGGTGAAAAGGTTGACCATTATTGCCGCCTTACTTTGTATTTTGGTTATCGTTGGTTACACGCTTACAAGTGGAAGTCTGATTAAAGGATTTTTGGCAGGAATAACGCTGGCTATGGCCGTGTTACCCGAAGAATTTCCTGTTATTCTCACCGTGTTTATGGCGCTTGGTGCCTGGCGAATGTCAAAAAAGAAAGTATTGACCCGCAATCCAACGGCTATAGAAACTCTCGGCTCTGCAACCGTGCTTTGT
>JADGPS010000005.1 GCA_017882285.1 Paludibacter sp.
ATATGAAAACTAGAAATTTACTTTTAATGGCATTTTTTGTTGCTTCGCAATTTATGAATGCTCAAACGGCAGACTATAAGTTTGCAATTGGTTTAAATGTTATTCGAAATGAATATAACGGTGATTATGGCAATGGCATTTTTGATTTTAAACAAATACTGTATCCTTCAACAGGTTTATCGTTATCTTATTTTTTATCACCCTCATTTGATTTAGGTTTGCAGGGAAATTATGGAGCCTATGGCTACATTGAAAATACTAAGAATCTTGTAAAAACTGTGAATCAATTTCAAGGCGCAAAACTTGATGCATCTTTATATATTCATTACAAATTTGATAATGGTTATTTTTTGAAAAAGAATTCAAGATTATCGCCATTCCTTTCCTTGGGAATTGGAGGAGCTAAATATTTTACTAATAACTCAGCAACTCCATATCCTACAATAATAACCGATGGAGTTGACTTAATTGTTCCTGTTGGTGCAGGACTAAAATATTATATTACAAATCGGTTTGCAATTCAATATCAATATTTATACAATTTTACAAATAGTGATGTTCATGATCAAAACATAAGTGGAGGTGTAAAGAATACATATTTTGGAACTCCGGCTCATCCCACATCTAAACCGGGACCCGATCAATTTGGTCAACATGTAGTTAGCATTATATTTAATTTTGGCAAACTTAGAGACTCAGACAATGATGGTATAGCTGATAAATATGATAAATGTCCCGATACTCCAATTGATGTAAAAGTTGACGCAAACGGTTGTCCTGTTGATACTGATGGTGACGGAGTGGCTGATTATTTAGATAAATGCCCTAATACTCCAACAGGAGTTACCGTTGATGCAGTTGGTTGTCCGGTAGATTCTGATGGTGATGGTGTTCCTGATTATTTAGATAAATGCCCAAATACTCCAACATCAGTGAAAGTAGATGCTGCTGGTTGTGCAATAGATTCAGATGGTGATGGTATTGCTGATTATTTGGATAAATGCCCAAACACTCCAACAGGAGTTAATGTAGATGCTTCAGGTTGTGCAATAGATACTGATGGTGATGGTGTTGCTGATTATCTTGATAAATGTCCGGGTACACCTGCTGCGGCTTATGGAAAAGTAGATATGAATGGTTGTCCGCTCGATACTGATGGTGATGGCGTTCCGGATTATTTGGATAAATGTCCTAAAACTGCCGGTGAAGCATCGAATAATGGATGCCCTGAAGTAAAGAAAGAAGTTAAAACTTTGTTCCAAAAAGCATTGCAAGGAATTCAATTCGAAACAGGTAAAGCAGATATCAAACCGTTTTCGTTTCCTTTATTGAATCAAATTGCGAATATTCTTATTCTCAATCCTACTTACTTGATAGAAGTACAGGGTCATACCGATACTGTTGGAGGATATGATTATAACATTAATCTGTCGAATAACCGTGCTGCATCGGTTCGTTTGTATTTAGTTGATAAAGGAGTAACCCAGGATCGAATAACATCTCAAGGATATGGTTACAACAAACCGGTAGCAAGTAATAATACTAAGGCTGGTAAAGCGATGAATAGACGCGTTGAATTTGTAGTTACTTTTGAAAAGTAATATTCTTTCAAAGTTAAAAGATATAACCCAATGAATGAAAAGGAAGCTGTCTCGAATAGAGACAGCTTCCTTTTCAAGTATAAATAAATAGATTACAAAAACAGGAATAATATTTAAGATAAATTCGTCATAGATAATTATTAGTTGCTTATGATTATCTTTGCATTATGTTACAGAATTTTATCGCATCCCGCATACAGGCTCAGCTTCCGTTTGAGCCTACCGAACAACAAACCAAACTGATAGAAGAGCTTGGTGTTTTCTTGATGTCGACAGATAACGAAAAAGCATTTTTGTTGAAAGGGTATGCTGGAACCGGAAAAACATCGGTAGTAAGTGCGTTGGTGCGTGCGCTGAATGAATTAAAACAAAAAACCATATTGCTGGCGCCAACCGGACGTGCAGCCAAAGTAATTTCAGGTTATTCGGGATTTCCGGCATTTACTATTCACAAAAAAATCTACCGACAAAAATCCATGTCGGAATTTCGCTTTCAACTGGCTGATAATCTTCAAACTCACACACTTTTTATTGTGGACGAAGCTTCTATGATTTCGAATACCGGCACCGAAACTATTTTTGGTTCAGGTCGTTTGCTCGACGATTTGGTGGAATTTATATATAGTGGCGAAGGATGCAGTTTGTTGCTGTTGGGCGATACTGCTCAGTTGCCGCCTGTCATGCAGCCGCACAGTCCGGCTTTGGAACACGATAAATTACTCGGCTACGGACTGAAAGTGAATGAATTTACACTGACTCATGTGGTTCGTCAGGCATTGGAAAGCGGTATTTTGCATAATGCCACTTTACTGCGTCAACAATTAATTGAAGAGCGAACAACGCAATTTCCCAGTTTCGAATTAGAAGGTTTTTCGGATATTCGGAAACTAAACGGTATGGAATTGATTGACGAAATTCAGCGGTCGTACGATGGTGTCGGCGTTGAAGATACTATTGTTGTAACACGATCTAATAAACGGGCAAATTTGTATAATAATGGCATTCGGGCACGGGTGATGATGAAAGAAGACGAGCTGACTAACGGCGATTTACTGATGGTGACGCGGAATAATTATTTTTGGAATAAACCTTACAAAGAAATTGATTTTATTGCAAACGGTGATATTTTGCAAGTTCTCAGGGTACGAAAATACCATGAAATATATGGCTTTCATTTCGTTGATCTGACCTTACGTTCATTGGATTACGATTGGGAAATTGACGCTCGCATTTGGCTTGATGCCTTAAATGCGGATTCGCCTGCTCAAATGAATGAAATAACCAACAAATTATTCCAGTCGGTTGCCGAAGATTATCCCGAAATTACAACCAAAAGAGAACTGTACAAAAAAATATTTGAAAATGAGTATTATAATGCACTTCAGGTTAAATTTGCTTACGCTGTTACTTGCCATAAAGCACAAGGCGGACAGTGGAAAAAAGTATTTATCGACCCGGGACAAATAGCAGAAGAACAACTAAATAGCGATTTTTACCGATGGTTATATACCGCATTGACTCGAGCCACAGAAACGGTTTTTTTAGTAAATTTTCCCGACACTGCTTTTGTTATGAAATAAAAATGGAAATCATGGGAATTGATTATTTCTTAAAAAGGCTACTAAAGTATTCGTCTGATTAAATTAAGACTAAATAAATTAAGCAATTAGCTGAGAATAATGGAATTGAATCACAACCATCCTTATTTATTTAAAAAAAATGAAACAAACGATGGCAAATTGCAAGCGTTTTAATACTTTTGCATTTCAATTTTAAATTGAATTCGTATTAAAAATTAATAGCATTTAAATCATAGACAGAACAAAATGGGAAGAGCGTATGAATATAGAAAAGCGACGAAATTGAAACGTTGGGGTAATATGGCCCGTGTATTTACAAAATTGGGAAAACAAATTACAATAGCAGTCCGTGAAGGTGGACCAGACCCTGATACTAATCCACGCTTACGAATGGTGATTCAAACCACCAAGAAGGAAAATATGCCAAAGGAAAATGTGGAGCGTGCTATTAAAAAAGCGATTTCGCGCGATGAATCCGATTACAAAGAAGTAGTATACGAAGGTTATGGTCCAAATGGAATTGCTATCGTAGTGGAAACTGCCACTGATAACCCCACGCGTACGGTTGCCAATATCCGTAGTTATTTCAATCGAAATGGTGGATCGCTTGGCATAACTGGCTCGTTACAGTTTTTGTTCGATCACAAATGTGTTTTCAGAATTGCCACAAAAACAGGTGTTTCGCTCGAAGATTTGGAATTTGAATTAATAGACTTTGGAGTGGATGAGTTAGTTGAAGATGAAGAAGGTATCCTGTTATATGGTGATTTTCAATTTTATTCTTCTATTCAAAAATACCTGGAAGAGAACGGTTTTGAGATTTTAAGTGCCGAATTTGAACGTATCCCAAATGATATGAAAGAGCTTAACGAAGAACAAAAAGCGCAGGTAATGAAGTTGCTCGACAAAATTGAAGACGATGAAGATGTGCAAAATGTTTTTCATAATATGGTTGAATAAACAGTAAATTGCCATTTTCTATTCACCCAAAACTCGAAATAATCGTTCGGTCAGGATGCAGTTTTTTAGATACAAAGCATTAATATTACTGTTTTTGGAATATACATTTAATTTTTTACTTTTTCTAATTTCGTCTTCTGAAAATAATTCGATTTTTTTACAAGTTCTTTGATAATCAAAGCAGGTACATATACATTGGGTTCAAAAACTTGCAACAAGACGGAATCAACCAACACAGTTGAAGACAAACACCATAACATGAAAAGGAAAATCGATTGGGCTGGTCAAAATAACGCTCAGTTTTCGGTTGTTTTTCTGTTGTAAGTTGACTTTATTCCAAAAACTACGGTCAAATAGTTGATTTTAAATAAAAATACGATAAATATTTTGTGTTGTCAAAAATAAAGTTGTAAATTTGCGTCGAATTCAAAAACACAATAGCAAACCTGCTGTTGTTTCAACAATCAAATAAAACATAACATTCACAATCACAACGTTTTTCCACACGGAAAATCTCACCAAAACGTTTATTCATCACTTTATGAGTAATTACACCATTCTGCAATTAAATGCGAAAGAACTGTCCGAATTGAAGGACATCGCAACTGAATTAGGTTTGAAAGTTTCAAATTCATCCAAAAAAGAAACTTTAGTCTATGACATTCTCGATCAACAAGCCGTTGTTAATGCACAACGAAAAACTATTACCAACGAAAATCAGGAGATTGAACGAAAAAAACGTCTCCGTGTTCCTGTTAAAAAAACTCCTGAACAAAAAGCGGCTGGTATTGAACACAACACACAGAAATCAACTGAAAAGCACAGTCAAAATCTTGCAGTAAAAGAAAGTACTGAAGCACTAAAAAAAGTTATTAAACCTACTGATAATTCCCCGGTAGAAACTAAAAGCATTGAAAATAATTCCGTTGCCGAAGTTAAACCGACAAAGAAACCGAATAGGCAAAAACAAAAACCGGCTAAAAAACCTATAGAAGTAAAAGAAACTGCATCAACTCCTGTTACACCACCCACAAAGGTATTTGTATTGGAGGACAGAGACGAAATTGATTCAATTTCAGATGAAACATTATTTATCCCTGAAGTTTCTCCTGAAAATTTTGATGAATCGCCGGAACAAGTCATTCCTGCAGTTGAAACTACAGAAATCAGGCCATTAAGACATAATAACAACCCCAACAACGGAAATAACAACGGAAATAACAACAATAATCGTAACAAATTCAATCAACGTCCCGATAAAGGTGAAAAACAATTTGATTTTGACGGTATTCTGGAAGGAACAGGAACGCTGGAAATGATGGCCGATGGGTATGGATTTTTACGTTCAGCCGATTACAATTACCTGGCTTCACCCGATGATATTTATGTATCACAGTCGCAAATAAAATTATTTGGTTTGAAAACGGGTGATACAGTAAGAGGTGCCATTCGTCCACCTAAAGAAGGTGAAAAATACTTTCCGCTTATCAAAGTTGCTCAAATTAATGGTCGTTCACCGGAATATGTCCGCGACCGTGTTCCTTTTGAACACCTCACTCCTCTTTTTCCTGATGTGAAATTTAACCTGTGCAGCGGTAAAAACGATACGCTTTCAACCCGTATTGTCGATTTATTCTGCCCCATTGGTAAAGGTCAACGCGGATTAATCGTTGCCCAACCTAAAACCGGTAAAACAGTTTTACTGAAAGATATTGCCAATGCTATTGCCTCAAATCATCCCGAAGTGTACATGATTGTACTGCTAATTGATGAACGTCCTGAAGAAGTTACCGATATGGCTCGCAGCGTGCGTGCCGAAGTGGTTTCATCTACTTTCGACGAACCGGCGGAACGTCATGTGAAAGTGGCAAGCATGGTTCACGAAAAAGCAAAACGTATGGTGGAATGTGGTCAGGATGTAGTTATATTACTTGACTCAATTACACGTCTGGCTCGTGCTTACAATACCGTTTCTCCAGCTTCCGGTAAAATTCTTTCGGGTGGTGTGGATGCTAACGCGCTGCACAAACCAAAACGTTTCTTCGGAGCCGCTCGTAATATTGAAAATGGTGGTAGTCTGACGATTATCGCTACAGCATTGACTGAAACCGGTTCAAAAATGGACGAAGTTATATTCGAAGAATTCAAAGGAACCGGTAACATGGAACTTCAACTCGACCGTAAATTGTCGAATAAACGTGTCTTCCCGGCTGTTGATATTATGGCTTCAAGCACGCGTCGTGACGATTTACTGCTCGACAAAGACACCTTGAATCGTATGTGGATTCTGCGTCGTCATTTGGCGGATATGAATTCCATGGAAGCGATGGAATTTCTGAAAGACCGGATGGAACGAACAGAAAACAACGATGAGTTCCTGGTATCAATGAACGCTTAATAAACTTATCCCTAATAGCTTAGTTAGAATCGCTTGATTATTCAGACGATTCTTTTTTGTGATAATACAAGATTTAGCATTTCATGATAAGAAACTAATCAGAAAATAAATCTTAAATTAATGCGTTTCAAGGACTATCTGGTTCTTTTTTGCACAAAATCGACCAAAGTATGCAGTTTTTTACTGTTTTTAGAGAAAATGCACTATCTTTGCACCTGAAATTTTTATAATTCAATAGTAGAAAAATAGATTTTTATGAAATTATTAGAAGGAAAAACAGCCATCGTAACCGGTGCTGCACGTGGTATTGGTAAAGCAATTGCGCTCAAACTGGCAAGTGAAGGTGCTAACATTGCATTTACCGATTTAATGATCGACGAAAATGCGTTGAAAACCCAAAAAGAAATTGAAGCTTATGGCGTAAAAGCAAAAGGATATGCATCCAATGCTGCCTTGTATGACGATACACATACCATTGTGGATCAGATTGTAAAAGATTTCGGACGTGTAGACGTGCTGGTAAACAACGCCGGTATTACCAAAGATGGTTTGATAATGCGAATGACTGAATTACAATGGGATGCTGTTATCAACGTAAACTTAAAATCGGCTTTCAATTTTATTCATGCAATTACCCCTGTCATGATGAAACAAAAAACAGGTAGCATTATCAATATGAGCTCGGTTGTAGGCGTCTCGGGTAATGCCGGACAATCAAACTATTCTGCTTCAAAAGCCGGTATGATTGGTTTGGCTAAATCGGTTGCCAAAGAATTAGGTTCGCGCGGTATACGTGCCAATGCAATCGCTCCGGGCTTTATCGAAACTGAAATGACTCACGCACTTAGCGACGAACAACGTGCAAAATGGGCAGAAGCAATTCCATTGCGTCGTGGCGGCAGTCCTGACGAAGTGGCTAAAGTAGCGCTTTTCCTTGCTTCCGATTTATCCAGCTATGTGAGCGGACAAGTTATCAATGTTTGTGGTGGAATGAACACTTAAATCATTTACCATTTTGACATTTACTATTTACCATTTAAACGCTTTGAAGAAATTTGGAGCGTTTTTTTATCGGTTAATCTTATTATACAAACGGCTGAACTTCAGATTTGAAATTCAGCCAATTGAGTTTTCAAACGCGCAAGTTTGGGAACTTATATGTTGTAGCTTTTAATGACGTTTCAGGCGTAAAGGTCAAATTACCTCATTTTCATACGCCAACTGTCCAACATATTTCGTAAATTCATTTTCCACCCCGCGTAACCAATTGCCAGCAACAATAAGAAACCGAAACCATCGGGAACGGGAATTGAATTGGGTTCACCACCGGGATCAGTTACTGGAGGAGGATCATCAAGTTGATTATTCTGGGTACTTTGTCGCGTGCTATTATCAGCAAATAACTTTAAATCAGTGTTTAATGAAGTGCTGCCGTTATTTTGAAAATTGGAATTATTACTTGAACTTTTGTGTCCGACAGAAAAAGATGCTCCTTCATTTCCAGTTGAACCGTTACTGCTTTTATTCGGTATGAAAGGGTCTTTTGCTTGTATTGCTACATTTTCAGTGTTTTGTCCGTATGATGGGACAGTTTTTTTCTCATGGTTTGATGAATAAATATTTTTTTGCTCGGGAGTAAAATCAGAAAAAGATTGTTCCGGTTCGTTATTTTGATAATTATTTTTCCCCTTGGGTGCATTTTTGATTTCTCCGTTAAAGTTAACACCCTGATTCTCTATAAAGTATTTTCTTTGTTTATATAAATCGGGACTTCCAATAGGGGAATAGAGCACAACTAAAAGTAATCCTGCTAACGGTAATACCCAAACCAATATATTTTTTTGCATTTTTTCTTATTCTACCAAACTATTAAACGTTTAGTTATCTCTTCTCCATTGGTTAATGCCTTTGCAACATAAACTCCGGGGTTTATATTCGTGGAAACAGTGGTTATTTCATTTGCACCAAAAATCACCTTTTTTATATAATGACCCGCCATATCGTAAAGACTCAGTTCACCATTTGAGTTGCTTATATTTTGTACGAAAATTGTTCCTTTCGAACTGAATAATTTCACTTTTGTATCCGCATCGGGTGCAACATTTTCGTTAGGACGGGTTACTATTTTAAACCTGTTTACTTTTGTTGGAGCTGACTCTGCTACAAACTTATAAGTTGAACCGCTTTCGGTTATGTCTACTGTTTTGTTTTCTACTGAATCCACTAAATATACTCCCGCATATTTACTTGTGATATTCTGTTGATTAAAAGTAAATGTATATTCCACATCTTCACCTGCTTGGAAGCCCAACTCTGTATTGTTCATATCGGCAACAGCATCGACCTGATAATCGCCATCAACTTCCATAGCAAAAAGTTGTGGAGAAAGCGATAAACCAAGAAATTTAACTCCATCCCAACCGTTATCGAAACCGCGTGTGCAAGTGGGTTCAGAGACAATCCACAGCCGGTCGGCGTACCGGGATCCTTTGACATCAATCCTTGTACAAACCTTGTCCGAAGATGAAGAATTATTGGCAGCTTTGGTAAGTTGCATATCGGTATTTTTTACTACTGTTCCGGCAGCACTATACGGAATTGAAACTGTGGCTAATGCGTTATCACTTTTTACTCTTAATAGAAAGGCTTGCATGGATGGTATCTGAGCCGGTAAACCATTGACACCTGCACTTTGTACCGGAACAGCAATATATTGTCCGGGCGAAGCGCCGCTTACAACTCCTGAACCTGTACTTGTCCAGTCGGCAAACGATCCGGTATTGTACAGGTAAACGGTATTCTCAATAATCGTTGCAACAGATGATCCGAAAACGATTTTTTTAATATCGATGGCAGCCGTGTAGGGATTGCCAATCAAATGTTGTCCTGGATAGGTAGCACCGATGGTGGTATATGATAATTTACCAGAATTAAAATCATTATTTTCCAATTCCCCCTGAAAATAAATTGTTTTGGGCGATAATTGCGTAATTTCATAACCTGTAAATGATGTAAGGTTAGAGGCGTTTGTAAGTTGTAACCAATGTTCAGTGGTGCTTGTACCGGTTTCGAACATTTGACGAACATACGAACCATCGAATGTTGGACTGGGTGACATTGTACGAAGCGGAATGCCAAAAAACTGCCATTTGTAGTTAGTAGCTTTTGCTGCTTTTGAATACATTTCCACCGTGGCTTGAACGGGTTTATCCAGTGCATTGTGGAAAATCAGAGAACCATTAGCAATAGCATCAGTCCCGTTTGTACTGGCTTTTATGTAAATTTGATTGTAATTGGTTGTAGTAATAGCATTGGTTGTTAAACATATACCCGGTGGGATTATTAATCTCGATGTTACAGGGGTTATCAATGTGGTATGTGTAACAGTTGCTGTAGAATTTAATGTTACTCCGAAATCATTATTGATAATTACACCCCCTGTACCATTAAAAGTTGCAGGGAATTCTATCCCGGTTGTTTGTGCCGCACTGCCTTCGTATTGAAGTGTGGCTTCTGAACCATAAATTGGAACTGTTCCGGTAGTTGTTGATGTTCCTTCCAATGAAAGAATGCCCTTTATCGTAGTTCCGGTTGGAATTGTTTTTGCGCCACTACCGGATAGGGTAAGGTTATTATATACATTTGCATATATAGTTTGGTTGGCAGATCCATTATATTCTATTCTACCGGGACCCGGTATCCAGACATTATTTGTACCATTATCACCTTTTACAGTTATAGTTGCTCCAATTTTTAAAATACCCCCATTTGCCATGTTCAGGGTACCATAAAAAGTATTGTTTTTTCCTATTGTAAGATTATTTAAAGTTAATTGTGAGGTGGATGATGAGAATGTCAATGTACCATCTCCATTGTTTTTATTTCCTGGGACTCCTAATAGCATACCTCCACAAACTGCATCTGGTATGTCAACTGTTAATATTTTGTCATTTGTAACAACAATACTGTCACTTCTGGTTGGTAAATGTCCTCCGTTTAACCCTGTCAGAGCACTCCAATTTATATTATTAGATGTAACAATAATAGTTGCCCCATTAACGCTTTCCACTCCTACCAACAAAAGCAACAGCCCAATGATTAGACTCTTGGAAAGTTTGTAAGTTTTAAGATGAATGATTGTTGGGAAAACAGAGAAATCAATATGTGAAGGGCTTATTGCATTTTTTGGCATAAAAACCTGCTTACACATAGCATCGACTAATGAAATAACTTTAAAAATAAAGTTAATAGGGTTGGTAAGACGTTTAGTATATTTCATAGGTTCATAGGAATTAATAAAAGTTTTGTAAAAAAAACCGAAAGGGCGGCAAAGATAGTAAATATTATCATAAAATAAATATTTATTCGCAATAATATTGATTTAAAAACAATTTTCTTTTCAATAAACTTAACTGAGTCCCTTTAAACTTCAATTATTTTGGTGAAACCATCGAGAATCATAACCAGTGTTTTTTAATCCATTTTAAGAGCGCTAATATAATTGTTTTATTCTAAAGTGTTGTTATATAGCTACTTGTAGTATTTATTCTTAACTATGTAGCATTTTCTTTATTGTTTTTAGACTTCGTTTAAATATCCAGCAAAGTATGTTAACAGGAATCAAAAATTCTATCTAATCAATTTCAGACAACAATCTGATA
Source organism: Paludibacter sp. (assembly GCA_017882285.1). Lineage (GTDB taxonomy): Bacteria > Bacteroidota > Bacteroidia > Bacteroidales > Paludibacteraceae > Paludibacter. Next base: position 11,201 of record JADGPS010000005.1, read on the forward strand.
ATGAAAAGAGAGTAAATTAATTCTACAAAGAAGAATGAGTTTTAATACTGGTATCTTGTAGTAATAAATTGTTAGACACCTATAGATGTTACTACAGGTAAAAATAATTCATATTTATTTCCAAAACTCAAAAGCCATTTTTATGATAATATAATTTATAGTCCACGAAAATATTTACATTTATTTATCTATAAAGTCTATTTTTTAACGTTATTTATAGTTATCTTGCATGCATGGAATGAAAAAAACTACATAGATTATGAAATGAGCGTCGTTTTGAAGTGAGAGTGTAAAAATTACGATTGTAGTACGATAAAATGTGTAGTTTTGCTTCTGGTGAATGATTTATGGTCTGACACCTCAAATTTGCATATTAACCTGAGTTCGGGATAAGAATACTTAAAATTCAAGTGCTAATTGAGCAGAATTCTCCCATTCTATATTGATAGATGGTTTCTTTGGGAAAAAGCAATATGCCACAAGTGCCGATATAATATTCATAATTTCATTTTCCATGAAATTTTATTAGGATCAAAAAAGTTCGAAAGAACTTCGGAGCGTTTTTTGTTTTAATTATGTTGCGGAATAAATTGGCAATAAACTGAATTTTAAAACGAAAAAATAGTATCTTTGTCAGTCTTTTTCGGTAAAACTGACAAAACATACAAATATAAACGATACAAATATATAAAACATTGAAATAATGAGATTTAATGACTTTCTAGGAAAAATATTGGGAAATAAATCGCAACGGGACTTAAAGGAAATAACACCTTTTGTAGATAAAATCAAAGCGGTTTACGACGAAATAATAACACTTTCGAATGACGAATTGCGTGCTCGGAGCGAGAAACTTAAAATACAAATTCAGGATTATGTTGCACCGGAAGTGACAAAAGTTGCTGAATTGAAAGCTAGCATTGAAGAAACAGAAATTGATCTTCGCGAAAAGATTTACACTGAAATTGATAAGCTCGAAAAGGAAATCACTGAAAAATACGAAGTTATATTGGATGAAGTGTTGCCCGAAGCTTTCAGCATCATGAAAGATACTGCTCGACGCTTGACTGAAAATCCTGAAATTATAGTTACAGCGAATGATTTTGACCGCGAACTGGCAATTAAACACGATTTTGTAACCATACAAGGTGATAAAGCGCATTATAAAAACGAATGGATTGCGGGTGGAACACTGATCAAGTGGGAAATGGTGCATTACGATGTGCAATTGTTTGGTGGTGTTGTACTTCATAAAGGTAAAATTTCTGAAATGGGAACCGGTGAAGGTAAAACGCTCGTAGCTACCCTTCCTGTTTTTCTAAACGCATTGACCCGCAATGGTGTACACGTGGTTACAGTAAACGATTATTTATCAAAACGTGACTCGGAATGGATGGGGCCGTTGTATATGTTTCTTGGTTTGACGGTTGATTGTATCGATAAACACAGCCCAAATTCGGAAGAACGTCGTCAGGCATACCTGGCTGATATTACATTTGGAACAAATAACGAATTTGGCTTCGATTATCTGCGCGATAACATGGCCACTGCACCACTCGATCTGGTTCAACGCAAACATAATTATGCGATTGTGGATGAGGTTGACTCGGTTTTAATTGATGATGCCCGTACGCCTTTAATAATTTCCGGTCCTGTTCCAAAAGGTGAAGACCAATTGTTCGAAGAATTACGTTCAAAAGTTGAACGCTTAGTAAATACTCAAAAGTCGTTGGCAACCAAATACCTCGCCGATGCACGCAATCAACTGAAATCGGAAGATAAAAAAGTACAAGAAGAAGGTGCGTTGGCATTGTTTCGTTCCTTCAAAGGAATGCCTAAAAATAAACCTTTGATTAAATACCTGAGTGAACCGGGGATTAAAGTGCTGTTGCTGAAAACGGAAGAGTTTTACATGCAGGAAAATAACAGGAACATGTACATTGCTACCGATCCGCTTTATTTTGTAATCGACGAGAAAAATAATTCCATCGAACTGACAGACAAGGGAATCGATTTGATTACCGATAGCTCTGACGATGCTCATTTCTTTGTTTTGCCCGATGTTGGAAGTGAAATAGCCGAACTGGAAAAAAACAAAACCCTTTCAGCCGAAGAAAAACAATCACAAAAAGATGAAATCCTTCAAACCTATTCTGTAAAATCGGAACGTGTTCACACTATCAATCAATTATTGAAAGCATACACTTTGTTCGAAAAAGATGTGGAATATGTGGTGATTGAGAATAAAGTAAAAATTGTGGATGAACAAACCGGACGTATTATGGAAGGTCGTCGGTATTCCGACGGTTTGCATCAGGCAATTGAAGCGAAAGAACGCGTTGAAGTCGAAGCTGCTACTCAAACGTTTGCCACCATTACTTTGCAGAATTACTTTCGTATGTACCACAAACTTTCAGGTATGACCGGTACGGCTGAAACCGAAGCCGGTGAGTTGTGGGATATTTACAAGCTTGATGTGGTTGTAATTCCAACCAATAGACCTGTTGTCCGTAATGATATGGAAGACCGCGTTTATAAGACTAAACGTGAAAAATATACCGCTGTTATTGAAGAAATTGATCGGCTGGTAGCTGCCGGACGTCCTGTGCTTGTCGGAACAACTTCGGTGGAGATTTCCGAATTATTGAGTCGTATGCTTTCAGGTCGCAAAATAAAGCATAATGTATTGAATGCCAAGTTACACCAACGTGAAGCTGAAATTGTAGCCGAAGCCGGTCAAAAAGGAACCGTAACCATTGCTACCAATATGGCAGGTCGTGGTACGGATATTAAATTGACCACCGAAGTACGCGATGCAGGCGGTTTGGCTATTGTTGGTACTGAACGCCACGAAAGCCGTCGTGTGGACCGCCAGTTACGTGGACGTGCTGGTCGTCAGGGTGATCCGGGTTCTTCTATTTTCTATGTTTCGTTGGAAGATGATTTGATGCGTTTGTTTGGTTCTGAGCGTATTTCAGGTATTATGGACCGTCTTGGTTTTGAAGAAGGTGAAATGATTGAACATTCCATGATTTCAAAATCAATTGAACGTGCACAGAAAAAAGTAGAAGAAAATAACTTCGGTATTCGTAAGCGATTGCTTGAGTATGACGATGTTATGAATTCACAACGCGAAGTGGTTTATTCCAAACGTCGCCATGCTTTAATGGGCGAACGCATTGGGGTTGATATCACTAACATGATTTATGATACAGCCGAAAATATTGTTGAAAATGCTCGCAATAGCGGCGATTTTGAAGAACTTGAAATTGATTTATTGAAAGTTTATGCCACAGATTCTCCGTTTACCCAAGATGAATTTAATAGCACCAAAACCGCCACTTTAAGCGAGAATGTTGCCGAAGCAGCCATGGAAACCTTTAAACGTAAAATGGATAAACTGGCATCTATTGCTTTTCCGGTAATCAAACAAGTGTACGAACAAAAAGGTCAACAATATGAAAATATATTGATTCCTGTTTCGGATGGTAAACGTGTTTTCAATATTACCGCTCATTTGGAAACGGCTTATAAAAACGAAGCCCGTGAGGTGGTAAAAGCATTTGAAAAGCAAACTTTGCTTTATGTAATTGATGATGAATGGAAAGAACACCTTCGCCAGTTGGACGAATTACGAAATTCAGTACAAAATGCCAGCTACGAACAGAAAGATCCGCTGCTGATTTATAAACTGGAATCGTTTGGATTATTCAAAGAAATGATCGATTCTATCAATCGTAAAGTGTTGGCTATTTTGTCGCGTGGTCAGATTCCAATGCGTGAGCCGGAACAGGTTCGCGAAGCCAGACCAACCCAGCGCATGGATTTGAGCAAATATAGAACTCAAAAAGCTGATGTAGGAGGAGGCAGCATCGATGATCCGACCAAACAGGATACGCGTGAAAAACAACGACCTGAACCTATCCATGTTGATAAAAAACCGGGTCGTAATGAACCCTGTCCTTGCGGAAGCGGCAAAAAATATAAAAACTGTCACGGAGCGAATTAATTCATAGTTCATAATTTATAATTCATAATTTGCTATGCAATAAATATTGCCGAAGGCAAAGAACTTTTAAACTTTATAAACCTGCCTACCGCAGGCAGGCTTTCAAACTTTATAAACTAAGAAATTATGCTTTTAAATTTTATTACCTGGAATGTTGATCCTGTACTATTTCATCTCGGACCATTATCCGTTCGTTGGTACGGATTACTTTGGGCTTTAGGTATTTATGCTACCTTAATGATTGTTCAAAAGCTATTCAAACACGAGAAACTTCCTGAAGTGTGGCTTGATAAATTGTTTATTTACACGGTTATAGGAGCCATCCTTGGCGCACGACTTGGTCATTGTTTTTTCTATGAATGGAAGCAATTACCTGAACCGGTAACTTTTCTCGGAATTACATTCACATACGGAAATTATTACCTTTCGCATCCCTGGGAATTATTATATATCTGGCATGGCGGATTAGCTAGTCATGGAGGTGCTATTGGAATTCTGATTGCCATGTATTTTTTCAATAAAAATGTATCTAAGAAAGGCTATGTCTGGATATTCGACCGTTTGGTAATTGGCGTTGCCATTTGTGGGGCGGCAATTCGTTTGGGAAACCTGATGAATTCTGAAATTTACGGAGGTCCTACTTCCCTACCCTGGGGATTTATTTTCGTTCGCGATGGACAAACTCAACCCATGCATCCGACTCAGATTTATGAAATGCTTTATTGCCTGATAACTTTTGCAATAGTTTGGTGGTTGTATTGGAAAAAAGAAGCTTATAAAAAGAACGGTCTGATTTTCGGCGTTTTTCTGATTGGAATTTTCGGATCGCGCTTTGGTTTGGAGTTTATTAAAAATGCTCAGGAAGCTTTTGAATCAAATTTCCCTTTAAACATGGGTCAAATGTTAAGTTTGCCTTTTATTATTTGGGGAATATGGCTGATTTACAGAAGTCTGAAAACTCCAATTTCTGTAAAATCATAAATCATGCGTGTTCTGCCGATTTTAATTTCAATTATTCTTTTTGGCAATAATCTGGTTGCACAAAACGATTCACTGAAAGTAATTGATTCGGTTTCGGTTAATTCTCCGATTTCTCAAAAAAATTGGTTTCAATCACGCTATATTCAGGAAAGTATTGTGCCGGTTAGTTTAGCATTGGGAAGTGTTGCCATCATAAGTATCCCCGGTTTAAAAGAAAGACTTCAAAAACCTTTTAGTTGGAATTCTGCACATAATATTAATTTGTCGCTTGATAAATTACCTCATGACTTTCTTTTAGAAGACGAAATGAGATATGTTCCAGCTGTAGCTGCTTATGCCATAAGTCTTTGCGGTGTAAAATCGCAGCATAAATTTATTGATAAAACTGTGATTTTGGCGGTATCATATATTGCGAGTGATTTTGTGGTGAATAATACTAAAAACTTAACTAAATCACTCCGACCCGGTCGTGATGCCACTTCAACTGACAGTTATTCGCTTCCTTCACAGCATACTGCCATGGCTTTTGTGGCTGCCACTTTTTTAGATCACGAATTAGGCTATATCAGTCCGTGGATTTCAGTTGGTGGTTATGCTGTAGCAACATGGGTTGGAATTGCACGGGTAGCTAATAATGATCATTGGACCAGCGATGTATTGATGGGAGCTGCCGTAGGAATTCTGATGACGAATGCCACCTACTGGGCTTATGACGGAGTAATGAAGCTTTTCCCAAAAAAACTTACCATTTCACCCCTGATCGATTCACAACAAACCGGTTTGTATTTTTGTTATAAATTTTAAATTCTTTTGGTTGCAAATTATTAAATATGAGCAAAATAAAAAACGAATCAGATTTTACGAAAGTAAAACCCTACAATCAGGACGAAGAAAAAACGGCGCAACTTGCCCGAATGTTTAACACCATTTCCGATAAATACGACCAATTCAATGATATCATGTCGTGGGGAATGGCACGGGTTTGGCGTAGAAAATCCTTATTGAAATTAAAACAATATAATCCTAAACGAATTCTCGATATTGCAGCCGGTACGGCTGATATGTGCATTAAATCTTATAAATACCTGAATCCTGATCATGTTACAGGAGTTGATATTTCGGATAAAATGCTGGAAATGGGTCGATTTAAAGTAGAAAAAGCAAACTTAGGTGATAAAATTGATTTGGAAGTTCAGGATGTTTCTTCATTGAAATTTGAAAATGAGAGCTTTGATGCAGCAACGATTGCTTTCGGCATTCGGAATTTCGAGAAATTGAATGAAAGTTTACAACAAATTTATCGTGTGTTGAAACCAAACGGACATTTGTTGATTCTGGAAATGAATGAACCGCAAAAAGGATTGTTATTTAAAGGTTATCAGCTTTATACAAAAATATTTGTCCGACTGACGGCCAAATACTTATCGAGTGATAAAGTAGCTTACGACTACTTGCAGGCATCGATGCATGCGTTCCCGAATGGAGAGAAATTAATAGGAATTTTAGAAGAAAATGGATTTAAATTAAATATTTACCACAAATTTACTTTTGGGGTTTGTAGTATGTATTTAGTTGAAAAGCAATAGATTAATTACCAACACCTCTCAATAAATTTATATCGCCCTTTCTTAATTTCTCTCCTGTTCTTTCTTTTGTTATAGGATTTGGTTTTGAATTTGGGTCGAAGTCAGAACCGTAAGCTTTTATCACATAAAAATAAGGTCCGGCAACTGCATCTTTACCGTTTATTTTGCCGTCCCAACCTTTTGTTGGGTCTGTCCAGGTAAAAACTAATCTTCCCCACCGGTTATAAACCCAACATTGAAAACTGATTAATGACTTATATGCAACCCGAAATTCATTATTAAAAATATCTCCATTAGGAGTAAACACATTGGGAACCCAAATATCTGATTCAGAAACAGTAACAGTAATTGAATCAGAAAATGAACAAGTGCTGTTACTAACCGTAACTTTAACTTTATATGTTCCGGCTTGTGTAAATGTATATCGATGATCCTTATCTGTTCTGTTGATAACTAATTTATTGTCTTGATAAATGCCCCAGTTATAATATTGCGTAATCGGTTCATTTGCGTTACTCAAGAACTGTATATCCAATGGTGCTGAACCACTTACCTGAGATGCTTGAGATGGTCTTTCAGCCTCATTCTTTGCATCCCGAATCGTTACGATTGAAGTAGCATGACAAATTACAGCTACCGACGTATATTGTGAACTTGAAATACTAATTGGAGCCAATCCCAAATCGGTTGCAAACTGATCACCCGAAAGCGTAAAACTTGTATTACAAAAAGGCGCAGGAACTGATTTTTGAGTTGCTGATAATATTAAAGTTTGTATGGTATCAATTTGCTTCCATGAGGTCGTTTTGTCATCCCATGTAAGTGTTTTATATTTAATGCTAAAATCTCTTATAAGTATATGTGGATTCCCATCGACAGATTTATAGGTTAACTGAGGAACATTCGCATCAATCAATAGTTTTACTTCTTCGCATTGCGAACCTGGATTATTTTCAGGTTCAATAGTACTTAAAACCGGAAGATTATTTTTATAATCAATCACCCAAATATGTGTTACTTTGCCATCAACATTTAATATATATCCGGTGGCATCATCGGGCGAAATATAGGATTGATTGCTGATTGAAATAGTGGGATCAGTAAATTTATACCAATTAATGCTAGTTCCTGTTCCGGTGTAAGTAATTTCAGTTGAAGGGGTTATTCCATTAAAAACAAAAACATAATCGATTCCTGAAAAAGAAGTATAGAATTTACCTGAATTTGAGGTTAGTTGCGCAGTTGCAATCAATGCAATAGAAAAAAGGCAAATCGACAAAATGGTTTTTCTCATGGATGATGCGTAAAAATTGCTGAAATTATTTATCGTATGCAAATGTACATCTTTCTTATGAATAACAAAAAAAACGCCGAATTATTACCCTGAATCATTTGATAAACTATATTTTTAGTATTTTTGTATTTCCAATAAAAATATCATTTGGTAACAGCAAATACAATGAAAAAGAAACTATTTAGTTTGATGCTGACAGGCTTTATCCTACTATCTTTCGCTACAGTTGGTCAAAAAGATAATTATCCGATAAGAAAAATCAAAGGCATTGAATATTATGTATATACAGTTCAAGCCAGTGAAGGATTATTAGCTATTGGCAGGAAATTTGAAATTTCGCCCGAAGAAATCAGCAAGTTAAATCCTGAAATTCAAAATGGTCTGAAAGCTGGACAGGAAATACTAATTCAGATTCAGAAAAAATCAACCAAGAAAACAGAAAGCAAATCAAATCTGGACTTTATTCAACACAAGGTTGAAAAGAAGCAAACTCTTTTTGCAATTAGTCATAAATACAGTGTCAGTCAAGAAGATATAAAGAAATTTAACCCCAACATTAAAACCGGATTGAGCGAAGGAATGATATTAAATATTCCTGATTCAACCAAAATTAAAAAGCAGAAAGAAGCTGAAAATAAACAAATTTTTAAGCACAACACTACAGTATCAATAAAAAAACAGCAATTAATTACCCACAAAGTCAAGAAAACCGAAACATTATTCTCAATTTGCAAACAATATAATGTCGATATTAACGAAGTTATCAGATTAAATCCGGGTTCAGAAACTAAAATTTCGGTTGGTTCAGAATTAAAAATTCCAACAAATTCTGATATTTCAAAACAGAAAGAACAGAACAAAGAAAATGTTGAAAATAGTTTGAAATCAACGGTCGATATCAATAAATACGTTGAGAAACCAAATAAAACGCAATATGCTGGAAATAAGAATATTCGTATTGCATTTTTGTTGCCGTTTATGCTTGATCAGGCTAAAAAAGAACTTGCTTTGGAGCGTTTTCAAAATTTTTATGCCGGAGCATTGTTAGCCATTCAATCTGCAAAAGAAAAAGGAATTTCATTTGAAATTTACACTTATGACACGGATAAAACCGAAGAAAAAATGACGGAAGTCCTGAATAATTCGGAATTAAAAACAATGGATTTAATTATAGGACCGGCTTTCAGCAATCAGGTGGACTTGGTTGCAAATTTTGCAAAAGGATCTAAAATAAAAACGTTAATCCCATTTACTTCAAAAGTACCTGATATTGAGAATAATCCATATCTTTTTCAATTCAATCCCGGTTCGGATACTGAATTAAAATATATGTTCGAGTTGATTAATGGGAAATTGAAAAATATACACTTCGTTTTTGCCGAAGTTCAGGGCGTTAGTCCGTTAGATGATGGAAAAATCAGAGAAGAATCGTTAAAAATTGAACTTGCACGCCAGAGAAAATCATTTGGTATCATTGAATTAGGTTCGTCGGAGAATATTAATTTTAGTTCTGAATTAAAAAAAGGAGAAAAAAATCTGATAATTTTTGATACTGACAAATACTCAAATGTTAACGCATATATAAAAGCATTACTTTCAACGTCATCAGAATATGAAATTGTATTATTTGAACAATATAGTTGGAATAGTCAAATAGAAAAAAAACTGGAAAGTATTTATATTTCTCCTTTTATTTCAAATTTAAATGAACAGTTGGTTGATGAGTACAACACCCGATTTGATCAATTCTTCGGAAAAGATGTTACAAACGATTCACCCCGATACGATATTTTGGGTTACGATTTGACCAATTATTTTATTACTTATATTAATCGGTTTGGGAATAAATTTGACACTAAAATAGGTTCTGTACATTCAATTCCAGGTATTCAATCTCAACCTTTATTCGAACGGATTTCAAATGAATCGGGATTTATAAATCAACGCGTTTATTTATCCGAAGAAAAAACACAATAAATAAATCTGAAAAATTATTTTATGCGTAAACTCTTTATTCTCATATTTATAGCTATTAATGCAACACTCTCAGCTCAGGCAAGGCTTGATAACCCGGAAGTGTATGTGGGAGCTAACTTTGGTGTAACTGAATCAATGGTTATGTTTACTCCTTCAGTAAGTCAAGGATTTTTAATGGGTTATAACGGTGGTATTGTTTTCCGGTATATTGCGGAGAAATATGTCGGTATGCAGGCCGAAATAAATTACAGTCAACGCGGTTGGACAGAATCTTCGGGTTTATACACACGTCAATTAAATTATATCGAACTCCCTTTTATGACTCATATTTACATGGGCAAAAAGAGTCGTTTTTTTATCAATATCGGCCCAAAAGTAAGTTATTTACTTTCCGAAAAAGTAGTTTTAAATCAAAGTACTACTTCAGACACTCAACATATTACTGCCATTCAAAATCCTTTTGATTATGGACTTTGTGGTGGTTTAGGTTTGCTTTTCAATATAAAAGGAAATATTATTCAGCTTGAAACCCGCACCTATTATGGATTTAGTGATGTGTTTTCAAATAAGAAAACCGATTATTTCAGTAAATCCAATAATTTTAATTTAGCTGTTAATCTTGCCTGGATTTTACAGATTAAATAATAAAAAATTTGTTAGAAAGTTTACATTTTCAAAGTTTGCCAGGGCACGGAAGCAGAAAGAACACAGCGATTTATACACATATCACTACCAAAGGTTTTGAAGAGAAAAAAAGTCCGTTAGACAACTTGAAGATTTATGAATAAAACACTTGTTATGTAAAAATATAATATTATTTTTGGAAATTAAATCAAATATCATAATAGAAATCAACATAATTGTATTTATTACAAATTTGGATATGTGGAACTGCATAAAATTTATAAATTTATATAACTATTTGAATTTATGCGGAATAATATATTTAGATTATAAAGATAAGGCGAAAATAGGTGGAACTGATTCCGGATACAGAAATTGAGATGAAGATACACAGATGTTATAGGGCATTTTAAAGAGACCGAAAAAAATCGTACATTTGAAGTATGAAAGAGGCAACAATATATTCTATAGGACACGGCAACAAAAAAATTGAGGACTTCATTAATGAACTTAAGTCTTTCAATATTCTGTTTCTGCTTGACATTCGGTCAAAACCATTTTCAAAATGGAATCCTCAGTTTAATCAAAATGAACTAAAATTCAAAATAGAAGAAAATGGGATAAAATACGTTTATGTTGGTGACACGTTGGGTGGTCTTCCAGAAGACAGAACTTGCTATGATTACAATGGAAAAGTGGTTTATGACCTTATTAAGGAAAAGAATTTTTTTAAAGAGGGCTTAGAGAGACTTATAATTGCGAACGATAAAAATATAAATCTTGCAATCATGTGTAGTGAATCAAACCCTGAAGAATGCCATAGAAGTAAGTTAATTGGACAAGAATTACTCAAAAAGAAAATTTCTTTAAAACATATAATTTCAAACAAAGTTATTAAATCACAAGAAATTGTGATGATTGAGTTAACAAAAGGCAAGGGAACAGTTGACCTTTTTGGTAATGAAATGGACTTTAGATCTCGCAAATCATACTAAATATGAAATTTTTCACAATTGGAGTTTATAACTCAACAGAGCAAGAATATTTCAAAAAGCTCACTGATAATAATATTGATACTTTTTGTGATATTCGACAACGCAGAGGAGTTCGAGGCTCTCAATATGCCTTTGTAAACAGTAATAGGCTTCAGGCAAGGCTTAATGAGCTTGATATTAAATACGGACATATTATTGACCTTGCTCCAACAACTGATATTAGAGAACTTCAAAAAGAAGTTGATAATCAGCAGGGTGAACTCAAAAGAGACAGAAACAAATTAGGTCAGGTTTTTACCATAGCTTATAAAGACAGAATTTTGAGCAAATTCGATTTTGAGTCTTTTATAGACAAGTTAGATGAAGTTGGTGCAAATAAAGTTGTTTTGTTTTGTGTGGAGGAAAAGCCAGAAGCTTGTCATAGATCGATTGTGACTGACAAATTGGAAAAACTCGGATACGATATAACTCACTTATAATGGACGTAATAATAGTTTCAAAAACTCATATGTCTACTGCCGCTTGTGTTGGTGGAGTTCTTGCAAATGGTCGTTTTGTAAGATTACTTGACTCAAATGGTTACAATCAAAACAGTGATACTGACATTAATGTTGGTGATGTTTATACAATCACATTTGTTGAAAGACAGGATAAAAAACCACCTCATGTAGAAGACATTTTAGTCAACACAATGTCTTTTAAGTTCACTTTTTCTTCTATAGATGAAATGGTTGAATACTTGAAAGAAAAGTTGAAAGTTAAAATTTGGAAAGGAAGTACCGAAATTCTTTTTGATGGTAAACTTCAATGGACAAGTGGAGGAAGTGGCTACATTTCAGAAAGTGGCGAAATACCTTATAATAGTGTTGGATTTTGGATACCGGATAAAGATTTGATTCGAAAAGATTATAATGAAAAGGTAAGGTATAGTTATCCAATAAGATGGCGAAATATATCTTATGTTGGCTTCCTTAATCCACTTGATAAAATACCTGCAGGAACTTTGACAAGAGTTTCATTAGCAAGGTGGTGGTCTCCAAACGAAGATGAAGAAAGGTGCTATTTACAGTTATCTGGTTGGTATGGTTTACCCATCCAGTCGGATATATCTAACACTGATTAAATGTGCAATAGATCAGGCTTGGTTGTTGGGATTTTCTTTTAATCCCAACTCTTGTATTACGAGGACTTGCCTGCGGCAGGCAGGTTTTTCAATCCGATAAATAAATCGGTTTTAAGAATGCATTACAAACCTGCCTGCCGCAGGCAAGTTCCACCTACAGTTCGCACCATTTATAACTATAATTGAGGGTATATATCCGGAAGGACGAGAAATTAATTTGCAACGCATTTGCTCGAAGCCGGAACTGATTTGCGGTATATCAGAACAAAATTGTACTTCCTGCTCCAATTGTTTCAATTATCTTTGTTCAAAATTTCTTGTTTTAATTTCACGCCTTCATTCCTATTCTCATTTCAAAATTAAGAAGTTAATTATTATTAATGTGTTCTAAAACATGTTCTGCATTATTTATATAACTAAAATAAGCAGTATTTTTGGTCGACCAATCAGAAATTCGCCAACCTATTAAAAATCAATTACAAAATAACATAAAAATAGAATAATGAAAACGAACTATGAAATTCGGTATGCTTCACACCCTGAAGATGCGAAGAAGTACGACACTGCTCGCATACGAAAAGAATATTTAATCGAAAAAATCTTTTCAGTGGATGAAGTAAATATGGTATATTCATTATACGACCGTTTGGTTGTTGGTGGTGCAATGCCTGTAAATCAAACTCTTACTCTCGAAACTATAGAACCATTGAAATCCGAATATTTCCTTTCACGCCGTGAATTCGGAACATTTAATGTTGGTGGAGCCGGAAAGGTAACTGTTGACGGAGTTGTCATCAATTTGGGATTTAAAGAAGCTTTATATTTGGGTGCAGGCGACCGCAAAGTAATGTTTGAGAGCATTGATGCTAAGAATCCTGCTAAATTTTACTTCAACTCTGCACCAGCTCACAAAAATTTTCAGGACAAAAAAATAACCAAAGCCGATGCCATTGTAGCAGAAATGGGTTCTTTAGAAGGTGCAAATCACCGAAATATTAATAAAATGTTGGTTTGTCAGGTTTTAGAAACATGCCAGTTACAAATGGGAATGACTGAATTAGCAGCGGGAAGCGTTTGGAATACTATGCCGGCTCATACTCACAGTCGCAGAATGGAAGCTTATTTTTATTTCGAAGTGCCCGTAGAAAATGCTGTTTGTCACTTTATGGGTGAACCGACCGAAACACGTCATATATGGATGAAAGGTGACGAAGCGGTTATATCTCCTGAATGGTCAATTCACTCGGCAGCTGCAACCAGCAATTATACTTTTATCTGGGGAATGGCCGGTGAAAATCTCGATTATGGCGACCAGGATTTTTATAAAAATACGGAATTAAGATAATAATTAGTTTGTAGTTTATAGTCTGTAGTTTATAGTAGAGGATATTAAGCTGATACTATGGACGCAACTAACCAATTATACAAATAACCAACTAACAATAAATGAATATGAATTTATTTGATTTAACAGGGAAAGTTGCATTTGTTACAGGTGCATCTTATGGAATAGGTTACGGATTAGCAAAAGCATTTGCTGCAGCTGGTGCAACCATCGTGTTTAACGACCTTAATCAGGAAAAAGTAGAAGGTGCAATCGCATCTTACAAAGCTGATGGAATTACCGCTCATGGTTACGTTTGCGATGTTACCGATGAGGAAGCCGTAATTGCTACAGTGGCTAAAATTACCAAAGAAGTTGGTGTGATTGATATTTTGGTTAATAATGCCGGAATTATTAAACGTATTCCGATGGTTGAAATGACTGCAGCAGATTTTCGTCAGGTAATTGATATCGATTTGAATGGACCATTCATCGTGTCAAAAGCAGTAATTCCCAACATGATTAAAAAAGGAGGTGGTAAAATCATCAATATTTGTTCTATGATGAGCGAATTAGGCCGCGAAACCGTTTCAGCTTACGCAGCTGCAAAAGGTGGGTTGAAAATGCTTACTAAAAATATAGCATCCGAATACGGTGAGTTTAATATTCAGTGTAACGGCCTCGGCCCGGGTTATATTGCAACCCCACAAACAGCACCTTTAAGAGTAGAAGGTCATCCTTTCAACTCATTCATTATTGCTAAAACTCCTGCTGCCCGATGGGGAACCCCTGAAGATTTGCAAGGTCCGGCTGTATTTCTCGCTTCTGCTGCTTCTGATTTTGTAAACGGACATATTTTATATGTTGACGGTGGCATTCTGGCTTATATCGGAAAACAACCCAAATAAATTTACAACTTGCCTGCGGCAGGCAGGTTTAATCATTTATAATTACTATTTGAAATGAAAAAATCAGGATTATTAATTTTAGTTTCACTCCTTCTCGTTTCGGGTATTTTTGCTCAACGAACTATTGTTGTAACCAACAGTTTAGGAATTGACAGAAAAGGAGAAATTGTTGAAATCAGTTTATCAACATTTAAAGTTTCATTTGATTCAAAAACCTATGTTTTGAAAAACAATGAAAATAAAGAAGTTGGTTATCAACTGGTTTTCAATGGAAATAAAAAACCACAATCATTTATTTTTCAGGTTGATGTAAAAGCAAATAAATCAAACAAATACACCTTGATTGAAGGAAAACCGGCAGTTGTAAAATCCAAAACATTTGCTCGTTTTGTCCCTGAACGCAAAGATGACTTTGCCTGGGAAAATGACTTGTGTGCCTATCGAATGTACGGGCCGGCATTGGCAAATGAAAATCCAAGCAATGGCGTTGATCTTTGGGTCAAAAAAACAAACGAACTGATTGTAGATGAATTCTATAATGGTGAACTTAAGAATGGCATTTCCTATCACGTGGATCATGGACATGGATTAGATTTATATAAAGTGGGCCATACATTAGGTTGTGGAGGAATTGCACCTTATTCTTCCAATAAACTTTGGGTTGAAAATCATTTCGATCATTACAAGGTTATTGAAGTTGGACCGCTTCGTTCTGTCTTCACATTGATTTATGATTCGGTAAAAGTGGGTGAATTGTTTTATAAACAAGAACTTACAATTACAACAAATGCAGGATCAATGCTTAATAAAGCCGAAGTAAAATACAGCGGTCCCGTTCAAAAATTGGAACTGGCAGCAGGCATTTTTCTTCATGATGGCAAAGGTACCTTGAAACAAATCATTTCAAACGGCACTTCTGCTTATGCCGAAGAAGCTGTTTCGGATGCAAAAGTTCCTTCAGGAAGAAATTACGTGGGATTTTATATTCCATCAAAAGTAAATGATGCTCGCAAAGAAGGTGAACATGGATTAATGACAAGTTCATATAAAGTTGGTGATGCATTTACCTATTATTTTGGAGGCGGATGGAGCAAATGGGGCTACCCTAGCGACGATGCGTGGTTTAATGCTATAAACCGTTTCAGTGAAATTTCACGGAATCCGTTGAAAATTACTGTAAAATAAATCCATTTGAATTATTGCTTTTCAACATCCCCGTTTTCGAATGAAAGCAGGGATTTGTTTTTTTGATTCATGGAAAATGCTTAATTTTGCACCTTCAATTGTCAATTGTAAATGAATAAATTGTAAATAATAATGATCATTCTCCATATAGAAACCTCTACTAATGTTTGTTCTGTCGCGTTAAGCGAAAACGGAACTTGTATTTTTTCCAAGTCAAATACTGATGGAATGAATCACGCAGCTTTACTGAGTGTTTTTATAGCCGAAGCGTTGGAGGTATTGAAATCCATCGATAAAAAATTGGCTGCGGTAGCAGTAAGCAGTGGTCCGGGTTCATACACCGGTTTGCGAATCGGGGTTTCAACGGCAAAAGGTTTGTGTTACGGCTTCGGAATTCCTTTGATTGCTGTAAGCACGTTGGAAGTTCTGACTGCTCAAGCTTTGAAGACAATAAAAAATGCTGAAAACGCTTTATTTTGTCCCATGATTGATGCCCGGCGCATGGAAGTTTACGCAGCTTTTTATAATGGAAAAGGAGAAATAAAACGTGAAATTTCAGCTGACATCATTACCTCAGATTCATATACCGAAATACTTGCAAATCAACAGGTTTATTTTTTTGGAAATGGTGCCGAAAAATGCAAATACACCATCACTCATTCCAACGCACGGTTTATTGATAACCTGGTTCCATTAGCTGAAAATATGATTCCATTTGCCGAGCGTGCATTTATTGAGAACCAATTTGTAGATGTAGCCTATTTTGAACCGTTTTATCTGAAAGAATTTCAGACTACTGCTCCTAAAAGACCTTCCTAAAACTTATTGAGGGTGTGACGTTAAGTCACAAATGCGTGCATACAAAATTCTTATTCCCCTTCAGGGGTCTTACAATACAAATTCCTGACCAGCCTCCGGTATTTCAATATCATGAAAACCAACCTTTTTCAATTCTTCTGCGTATTTTTGCTGCACTTCGTATTCACCATGCACCAAAAAGGTTTTCTTGATTTGGCTGGTATCCTGACAACTCAGAAATGCTTTCATTTCGTTGTAGTCGCCATGCCCGGAAAAGGCTTCAATTTTTGCAATACGGGCATTTACTTCGTGAATTTCACCGAAAATGGAAATAAAACGCAATCCCGGTTCCTGAATTCGTGCTCCGAGTGAAGTCGGCGTGCAATATCCTACAATCAAAATAGTATTTCGCCAATTAGATACATTATTAGCTACGTGATGTTTAACCCTACCTGCTTCCAACATACCGGACGAAGAAATAATGATACAAGGAGTGTGATAATCATTCAACGCTTTTGATTCATCCACATTTTTGATATAATGCAAGGAATTGAATCCAAACGGATCTTCATCATACTTCATTGCTTCTTTCACTTCATCATTCATACATTCCAAATGCAGGCGGAATATTTCAGTAGCATTTACTGAAAGCGGACTGTCAACGAATACATCAATTTTAGGCAATAAACCTTTGTTGTATAAATCATTAAGCACAAATACAATTTCCTGAGTTCTGCCAATGGAAAAAGAAGGAATAATCAATTTTCCACCATTATCGACGCAGGTTTCCATTACAATTTTCAATAAATCTTCTTCTGTTTCTTTTTCTTCGGGATGCAAACGGTCGCCATAAGTTGACTCGGTAATCAGATAATCACACTGTGGAAAAGCCGTTGGCGGATGTAATATTTTGTTATGCTGACGGCCAATATCACCGGTATAGGCCAGATGCACTTTTTTGCCATTTTCCAGTAATTCCAGATTTACAACAGCACCACCCAACATGTGTCCGGTATTAGTGAATTTTACATTGATTTTGTCATTTATCTGGAAACGACGGTCGTAAGCAACTCCAATAAACAATTCCATACATTTTTCGGTATCAATCTGGCTGTAAATTGGTTCTACCGGTGGAAGTCCCTGTTTTTCACGCTTTTTATTGAACCATTTAATATCCAGTTCCTGAATATGGCCACTATCGGCCAACATAATGGAACATAAATCGCGTGTGGCATCGGTACAAACCACAGAGCCACGAAAGCCCAGTTTATACATATACGGAATCAGTCCCGAATGGTCGATATGGGCATGAGAAAGAATTAAATAGTCGATTGTTTCCGGATCGAACATCAGGTTACGATTCATCAAGTCGGTTTCCAATCCTTTTCCCTGAAACATTCCGCAATCGAGTAAAATGCGTTTACCTTCATTCGTGGTAATCAGATGTTTACTGCCGGTTACTTCGCGTGAAGCACCAATAAATTTAATTTTCATAGTTGAACTTATTGATTAGTTTCGTTTTTCAATCCTCAAAACTACATATTCTTTTTTATAATAGCAAAAAAATAGTTTAGGAATCGAGCAAATTGATATTAGCCAATGAGTGAATGCATTTTTATTAGCAAACTATCAAATAAAATAGAAAAGTTTAGTATATTTGCCGTATTATTTAGCCATTGATAGTTGAATATAAAAAATACAATTATGAAAGTATTAGTTGATATACCTGATAATGAAATTACATTTGCAATGAAAGTTTTAAATAGTCTTTCGTTTGTAAAAAAAGCAAAGCCTTTGTCGGCAACCACTGCAAAATTATGGGATGATTTGAAAGAGGCTGCTGAAGAGGTTCGCTTACACAAACAGGGGAAAATCAAATTAAAATCAGCTCAAGACTTACTCAATGAGTTATAGTATAATTCCTACCCACCGTTTTGAGAAAGAACTCAAACGACTTGTAAAGAAATACCCATCGCTCAAAAATGAATTTGCCGGATTTATTCAAAAAATCTTAACAAAACCGGCATTGGGAACTTCTATTGGCAATCATTGTTACAAAATTCGTATAGCTATTGCATCAAAAGGAAAAGGAAAATCGGGTGGAGCCAGAGCAATTTCATATTTATATATCGAAACTGAAACGGTTTATCTTTTAACTATTTACGATAAAAGCGAAAAAGAAGACCTAAAACCCAATGAACTCAAAGAAATGATTGAAAATTTGGAATTGGAATAATACCGATTTCAGAAACAACTGTAATATTAAATTCGGCTGAACTTCAAATTTTGAGGTTCAGCCGATTACTTTTAAACAGGTAAGTTTGGTAACTTGCTTCTAACCCGACGTAGGCTCATAAGCCGAATAAAAGAGCGAATACAATACGACCAACAAAGACAAAGAGAACGGATTAAAAAATCCGAAGAATACAGAAGGTGGGATTAAAAAGAAAATCCCACCAACCAGTGCCAAACTTTGCTCACTTAATCATTAAGGTATATCCAAGTGGACAAGGTTCTATTTCTTCACCAACTTTCTTTCAACAGTTCCTTCGGTGATTATAATCTTAACAATATACATACCTTTGGAGAGAGTACTTATCGATACAGATTCATTGCCAGTGACTTGTTTAGTAAGTATTTCTTTACCACTAATATCCGTAAATTTTAAAGATGCTTTTCCAACAAGGCCGTTAATATGAAAACTTTCTGATGCAGGATTTGGATAAACTTTTATTGAATTATTCAATTCTGTTTGTTCAATATCTGAAGCTAATGTAAAGTTTGCGGTAACATTTTTATTTGAATTCATGATTACTGTTACCGAAGGATTTGTTCCTGTAGCATCTCCACTCCACGAAGTAAATATATAACCTGTACTTGCAGTTGCAGTAAGTACAACCGAAGCTCCACTTGCGTAACTACCTAAATTAGGATTTCTCTGTACCGTTCCATTTACTGCCGTAACATTTAACACGAAAGTACCTGCTGTTGCAAATTCCACTATATTCGCAAAATCTTTCCATTGTGCCGCTGCCTGATATAAACTTTTTGAACCTATGGGCACATAAAGTATACAAGTGGCTTTATTCACATAATCGAATACCCAACTTGATGCACTTATATTCACAGGTACGGTGGAATACGCATAAATTGAAGTTAAACCAAGGCAAGCATAAAATGCCCGACTTCCTATCGATGTAATTGACGAAGGGATGGTAATGCTCGTTAAACTACTGCAACCCCCAAAAGCACCAAATCCTATAGATGTAACTGACGAAGATATGGTAACGCTTTTTAAGCCACTGCAAGATGCAAATGCAGCACCTCCTATCGATGTAACTGATGAGGGGATGGTAACGTTCATTATACCACTACAATATGCAAATGCAGCATCTCCTAAAGATGTAACTGACAAAGGAATTGTAACGCTCGTTAAACCAAAGCAATAATAAAAAGCATAATTTCCTATCGAAGTAACTGACGAAGGTATGGTAACACTCATTAAACTAGTGCAATATTCAAATGCATCGTCTCCTATAGATGTAACTGACGAAGGTATTATATAATTGCCGGTTTTACCACTCGGATACTGAACCAGGTTAAGTTGGTTTTTATCGAACAAAACCCCGTTTATGCTGGAGTAATTTGGATTAGTAGTTTCTACATGTATGGAAGTTAAACTACTGCAATCTGTAAATGGACCAAATCCTATAGATGCAACTGACGAAGGTATTGTAACATTTGTTAAACCACTGCAACCACAAAATGCCCAATATCCTATTGATATAACTGACGAGGGTATTGTGATGCTTGTTAAACCAATGCAAGCATAAAATGCACTACCACCAATAGATGTAACTGACGAGGGTATTGTGATGCTTGTTAAACCACTGCAAGCATAGAATGCACCACCTCCTATCGATGTAACTGACGAAGGCATTGTAACGCTCTTTAAACCACTGCAATATTCAAATGCATCGTCTCCAATAGATGTAACTGACGAAGGTATTGTAATGCTTGTCAAACCACAAGCATAAAATGCCTGACTTCCTATAGATATAACTGAATTAGGCATTCTAACCGCTTTTAAATTTGTTTTTCCAGGATATTTAGTAAAAGCCTGTCGCGGTATTTCATTGGCAGGATAATCCTCTGTGACAGTTGCTTTTATCAACAATTTAACTTGTTGAGCAGGCATTTTATTCAATGGATGATCAAAGACAGGTTCTTTAGCCGTATTTTTTGCTTGGAAACCCGTCGATTTAACTCCTGCAGGTCCAGCAGAACCTGAATAGGCTATTATGGCTGTCCCGCTTAAATCAATATTGGTCAATGCCGGCATATCATCCCTCATGGTTCTAAAATCGCGCGCATCGAGGATACCATTGATGGCAAGGTTATTAACGATATTTAATTCACCGGCAGTTAAAGCAGTGGATAAAGTACCGGCAGCAGTTAACTGAATAGTTTTGGAAACAGAAAAATCCCTTTCTACGATATTCGTAAAATCTTGCCATAATGCAGTCGATTGATATAATTCTTTAGAACCAATAGGAACTGCAACAATGCATTTGGCTTTATCTACTCCATAAAATGTATTTGCATCCAAGGTTGGCGGTGTGCTCCGTACTAATGATAAGGAAGTAAGCCCTAAACAATTTTGAAACGAATAGTTGCTGATATAATTTACAGAGTTACCTATCGTGATCGAATCTAATTTATTACAAAACCTAAATGCAGGTGGAATAATTGATGTAACTGTTGCAGGAACAACGTACGAACCAGCTTTATTTTGAGGATATTGAAGTAATGTAGTTTGATTTTTATTAAAAAGTATTCCATCAATACTGCTATAATTGGGATTTGACGTATCAACAATAAAATCGGTAATTCCATTACATGGAGAAAAAGCATACCCGCCAATATTAATAAGGGTACTTGGTATTATTATTTTTCCTTTCAATCCACTGCCTTGAAAAGCATAATCTCCAATAGT
This sequence comes from Paludibacter sp., assembly GCA_017882285.1. GTDB lineage: Bacteria > Bacteroidota > Bacteroidia > Bacteroidales > Paludibacteraceae > Paludibacter. The sequence goes on from JADGPS010000005.1 coordinate 33,001, forward strand.
TCTAATTGAAATTGGAATAGTTATCGAAGATATGCTATTGCTTTGAAATGCGCAAGCAGGTATACCATTTTCGGGATAATTGATAATACTTGTACCGGAAGTTCCTCCTGAGCCGAAATAAGCGGCAATATTGACACTGCTTATCTCTAAAACTGCCAATGCAGGCATATTATCACGCATAGTTTTAAAATCACGCGCATCAATCGTTCCGGTAATAGTGATGTCAGTAACTGTATTAAGTTCATTTGCAGTTAAAACAGTAGATAAAGTACCGGCAGTGCTAATGTCTACCGTTTTAGTAACTTGTGATTGCCCTATCAGGGCAAAACCTAAAATAAAGAAAAGGGTAATAATTTTTCTCATTGTCGTTCTATTTTGAAAGTTATTTAAAAAAAAATATTCCAAAGCTTGATTCTTGTTATAAGTCACTAATAATTTTACATAATATTTTATCTCTTGGTTTCAATAATCCCTAACGCAACGCAAAGATAAACCATTACTATTCAGTGTCATTCCATATAAAGTTGTTAAGTTACAATCCTGAAAATCTCCTTCATAACACCACATCCCGATACTTATTCCAAAACCCATGAATCCAGTAGCGGGGAAACGCCAGCCTGCCGGAAGAGCTTCCAATGCTTTTTGAAGAGAACCAAAAGTATCTAAATTGGTTCTTACATAATCTTTGAGAGTTACCCAGTCAGCATCTGTAGAAACATGCCAACCTATAGGACAAATACCACGACTGTCGATTGTTGCATACCAGGTATATAATCGTCCATAAAGAGCCACATTATTTTCGTCTCCATTGGGTGCCCATTGGTATTTTGGGTTAGTTTCATGATAAACGTCTAATGTAGCAGGAATGGTTGTTCCTATAATATCGCCATTGCGATATCTGGTAGTTTTCAAATTTTCTGCCATCCATACCTGAGTGCCTATAGTTACCGTATTGTAAACATTACCATCAATATCTGTCATTCCTGTTGTAGTAAACGAAATTTGATTACCATAAGCGGTTCCTTCACTATTGGTGGCATAGGCCCGTACACAGTAAGTTGCTCCGGCAGTTAAATTAGCAATAGAACTTGTAAATGAACCAATGCCATTTCCTAAAATTATCTTTGTGTTTAAATTTATAGTTGGATTTTGACTGGTACTCCATACTATGCCATTTTCCATAACATAGAAGCCTTTATCATCGGTTATATTTGTTCCGATACTAACACTTGTATTTGTAATATTAGCCGGCGAAGTAGTGGTCAATACTGCCAGTCCATCTCCCGTTGTAAAAGACTTTACATCTCCATAAAATGTCCCTGTTTTGTATGTGGCATATGCTCTTACATTGTAAGTTGTAGATTTTTGAATATCAAAGATATTGACTGTAAAATCTCCTTTTCCATTCCCGGCTGCGATTGAATTGTTGTTTTTTGTGGGTAAAGGTTGAGTTGAGTAACAGATACCCCTTGAGATAATAGAAGATCCGGTTCCTTCTGTCGTAATAGTGCCACCGGATACTGCTGAGTAAACCCCTACATTGGTAGGTATAGCTGTAGAAATTGAAATTCCTTTTGTTTTGAAATTTTTTTCTGATCCGTAAGAAACACCACCTTTATTGATTGCGTAACTTCTAACATAGTACTTTGCACCCGGTTTTAAACCTGTAATTGTATCTGAAAATTCTTTCAACTGATCACCATGAATTGTTTTTAAGCTATCAATAGTAGGATTTTGGGTTGTATTCCAACACATACCATGTGAAGTAATGTCAGTTCCTCCATCTGAGATTATCTTTCCACCACAAATAGCTGTCGCCTCAGTAATAACTGTGACATCGTCAGTAGTTAAAATGGCTTGTAAATATTCTTTCTCGCATCCAAAAGAAATAAGAAGCACCATTAACAATAAAAACACATTTAATTTTTGTAAAGTTAGATTTTTCATAATTCGCAATATTTAGAATGTAATCTTAATATTTCTTGCCTACTCTCCCGCTTTTTCGGCTTTCGCTCCCTACTCTGTTTCGGATTTTCGGGGATGTTCCGTTCAGGTTTATTGTTTTATAAATTTTTTTGTTATTATTCCACTTTTATTCTGTATTTGAATTAAAAAAATTCCGACTGGCAATTTTTTCACATCAATTTGATTATCACGAATCTGTTTATGTATAAACACTTTGCCACTTAAATCAGATATTGTAGCATCTGAGACTTGGATTAATCCGGCAATATTCAAAATGCTATTTGATTGATTCATATAAATTTTGAAATTATCAACCATATTGTTAGAAAGCCCTGACAACAATCCGTCTGAGACTTGAAGACTTGACAAAGCACTGTTACTATAAGAACTTTGATTTCCACCCATTACATACAGTTTTCCATTTAATGCCACAGTTCCGGCATGTCTTCTACCAATCAAATTGCTTTGAACTGTTGCAAATTCATTTTTAACCACATCATAATAAGCCAGATAAGTCAGTATTGTATAATCACCCACAATCCATATTTTATTATCCCAATAAGTAGTGGCATGTGCCGAAACGCCTTGCGGCATATTCATAATAAAAGTCCATGTATTGGTCTGAATATCATACATATCAATTCGTGTCGAAACCGAACCATTATAACCGCCAATCACATATAGTTTCCCATTTACTATTTCCCCTTTTGTTTGTTTCCCTTCAGGCATACTTGCCAGTTCAGTCCAAACTTCAGTTGCAGGATCGAAAACATATAGTTTATTGGAATTTACAATGCCCTGACTTCCCCCGAAAACATATATTTTATTGTTCCATACTGCCGAGCCGGATTGTTCTACAGGGTTGGGATTATCGGTTGAATAAGTAATGCTTCCGGTTGTCAGGTCAACAACTTCCATTTTGGCATTGTATGAAGTACTTGAATATCCATTAAAAATATACAATTTGTTCCCGATTACTTTTGAAGCAGTATACCTTTTGGGTATTAAAGAGTTTGCAAATACTGTCCATGAATCGGTTGAAATATTATATTTTTCAATTTCGGTGGTATATCCTGCTGTAAAAGTAAAACCGCCGTTGACATATATATTCGCACCATCTGTAGCACTTGAAATCAATCCACGAGCAACATTCATGTTAGCTCCATTATGAAAACTAATTTGTGCTGTTGTTAAATTGCCACTTATAAGATAGATTGCAAGAATAAAAGTAATTCTTTTCATATTTTTTATTTAATTGTCATTGTTTATAAATTATTTCACACCTCAATCGGCTTCCGCTCCCTGCCTTTTTTCGGATTTTCGGGGTTGTTCCGTTTATATATAGAGTAGAGACGCCATTTCTCAACCGAAAGACCCTATTTCGTAATCGAGAGATACAATTTCTCAATCAAGAGTTGCTATTTCGCAACCAAGAGAAGCGATTTCGCTACCGTGAGACGCTATTTCGCAACCCAGAGACCCTATTTCGCAACCAAGAGACGCTATTTAGCAACCGAGAGACGCCATTTCGCTATCAAGAGAAGCGATTTCGCTACCGAGAGACGCTATTTCGCAACCCAGAGATTCAATTTCGTAACCAAGAGACGCTATTTAGCAACCAAGAGACGCTATTTCTTGACTATGAGAAGCGATTTCGCTACTTAGTTCTATTAAACATCAAAACCTCTGAATGAAATTTACATTCCACCCAAAGGTTAACCCTATTTCAAGACTACAAAAACTGATTTGAAGTCAATATTTTGGTTTGAATTAATTTCTTTTTTGATAATTTTTTCTAATAAACGTGAGGATTCACGCGGAATTGCGGGATGATGAAAATCACAGGATAGACTTTCGAAGTGGAGTGAAAGTTTCATAGAATAAGCAGGTTACAGATTTATGCTTCCAAATATAATTAAAGTTATTTATAAATAGTTCACAAAACAATTTTTTTTTATAAATATTTTTTGAGGATATAAAAAAATGCCATTAAAAGCTGTTTTTCACTGTTTTGAATGTAATTAATCCTAATTTTGCCATCTCTGCATTGCAAAATAGAAATATTATATTAATTTTGTAGCCTAAAAAATGCATAATGGAGGCGTTTTATAAAACACATACTTATTTAGTTGAACGTGTGCAGTCACCTGTAAGGCGTTTGTTGGTGGACGAAATTGACTGGACGCACCGCCTGATTGGTATCAAAGGCAGTCGCGGTGTGGGGAAGACAACCTTTTTACTCCAATATGCCAGGGATCATTTTGGTACCGACCGCACTTGTTTATATGTCAATTTCAATAACTTCTATTTCACTGAACATACTTTGGTTGAATTTGCCGGAGAATTTTGTGCTCAGGGAGGAAAAACCCTTCTACTCGATCAAATATTTAAATACGAAAACTGGTCGAGTGAATTACGTGAATGTTATGACCGTTTTCCCGAACTGCATATCGTTTTTTCCGGTTCGTCGGTTATGCGTTTGAGAGAAGAAAATGCTGATCTTCAGGATGTAGTAGCTTCTTATAATTTACGTGGATTCTCATTCAGAGAGTTTTTGAATTTACAAGCCGGAACAAGTTTTCCTTCGTATTCTCTTGAAGAAATTATGCGCAATCACGTGCAAATTGCTCAGGAAATTTGTAGGCAAGTTAAACCGCTCGAATATTTTCAACCTTATTTGCATCACGGTTTTTATCCTTTCTTTCTGGAAGATAAGAATTTTTCCGAAAACCTGCTGAAAACTATGAACATGATGATGGAAGTGGATATTTTGCTTATCAAGCAAATTGAATTAAAATACCTGACTAAAATACGGAAATTACTTTATTTAATTATGAATTCTGCTCCCGGAGCTCCCAATGTAAGTCAGTTAAGCAAAGAAATTGAAACTTCGCGGGCAACCATCATGAATTACATCAAATACCTGAAAGATGCCCGTTTGTTGAATACATTGTATGTCGAAGGAGATGAATATCCGAAAAAACCGAATCAGGTGTATGTACACAATACGAATCTGATGCACGTTGTAAGTCCGGAAAATGTTGATAAAACGGCTGAACGCAAAACATTTTTTTACAATGCTTTACATGCATGTCACAAAGTGAATATGTGTAAATATCAGATGGATTTTTGTATTGATCAGCAATATCATTTCAAGTGTGAAAACAGACCGGAAACCGGAAAACATTATTCAAAAGCAAATTATGCTGCCGATAATATTGAGGTGGGAAATAAAAATGAAATACCTTTGTGGTTGTTCGGATTCCTCTACTGAAAAAGATGGCCCCAAACCCTGCCTGCGGCAGGCATGCCCTAAAGGGGCTTTAAAACTGGGTTTTATTAAGAAAATGGAATTAGGAAATAAGAAATAATTAGAAATAAATCAATACTAACTTTTGTTCCCTTTTGGGGATTAGGGGTTATTAAATACAAAAAAAATAAACAATTAATACTAACATCTCTTACTCCCCTTTAGGGATTGGGGGTTTAAATTACTAACAAAATGGCTAAATCTAAAAAATTTTTAACCTGTGATGGTAATCAGGCTGCAGCGCATATCGCGTATATGTTCAGCGAAGTAGCCGCGATTTATCCTATCACGCCATCGTCGACTATGGCAGAATATGTTGACGAATGGGCTGCCGGTGGTCGTAAAAACATTTTCGGTGAAAAGGTACAAGTGCAGGAAATGCAATCGGAAGCAGGTGCTGCTGCCGCTATGCACGGATCGCTTCAAGCCGGTGCATTGACTACTACGTTCACTGCTTCACAAGGTTTGTTACTTATGATTCCGAATATGTATAAAATGGCCGGCGAATTACTTCCCGGTGTTTTTCACGTTTCGGCTCGTGCTCTGGCTTCACATGCTCTTTCTATTTTTGGTGACCAACAGGACGTAATGGCCGTTCGTCAGACAGGATGTGCTCTGTTTGCAACCGGTTCGGTACAGGAAGTGATGGATTTGGCTGCTATTGCTCATCTTGCTGCTATCAAAACCCGTGTTCCTTTTGTACATTTCTTCGACGGTTTCCGTACTTCACACGAAATTCAAAAAATTGAACAACTTGATCAGGAAGATTTGATTCCATTAATCGATCAGGAAGCATTGAAAGGGTTCCGCGATCGTGCGTTGAGTCCTGAACATCCCATTGCACGCGGTACTGCTCAAAACCCTGACATTTACTTTCAGGCTCGCGAAGCAAGCAATCCTTTCTACGATGCAATTCCGGCTGTCGTTGAAGATTATCTGGCTCAATTAAGCAAAATTACCGGACGTAAATACGGTTTATTCGATTATTACGGAGCCAAAGATGCTGACCGTGTCGTTATTGCTATGGGTTCTGCTACCGAAGCTATTCGTGAAGGAATTGACCATCTGAATGGCAAAGGCGAAAAAGTTGGATTAATCTCCGTTCACTTATATCGTCCGTTCTCTGCTAAACATTTCCTGGCTGCTCTTCCCAAAACGGCTAAACGTATTTGCGTATTAGACCGTACGAAAGAACCGGGAGCCGGTGGTGAACCTTTGTATCTGGATGTAAAAGACGTATTGTATGGCTCTGAAAATGAACCTTTGGTAGTTGGCGGACGTTACGGCTTGTCTTCTAAAGACTTTACTCCTGCTCAGGTTATGGCCGTTTACGAAAATCTTTCGTTGCCGGAACCAAAAAATCACTTTACGGTAGGTATTGTTGACGATGTTACATTCACTTCGCTTCCATTGAAAGAAGAAATTTCGTTGGGCGGAGCCGGAACATTTGAAGCTAAATTCTACGGTTTGGGTGCTGATGGTACAGTAGGTGCTAACAAAAATTCCATCAAAATTATTGGTGATAACACTGATAAATATTGCCAGGCATATTTTGCTTACGACTCGAAGAAATCAGGTGGTTTCACTTGTTCACACCTTCGTTTTGGTGATACTCCTATCCGTTCTACTTATTTGGTAACAACTCCTGACTTTGTGGCTTGCCACGTTCAGGCTTATTTGAATCTGTACGACGTAACCAAAGGGTTGAAAAAAAACGGTACATTCCTGTTGAACACCATTTGGAATGCAGAAGAAGTACAAAAGAACCTTCCAAATAAAGTGAAAAAATACCTGGCGGTTAATAACATTAGCCTTTATATTATTAATGCTACCAACATTGCAGAACAAATTGGTTTGGGTAACCGTACCAATACTATTCTTCAATCGGCATTCTTCAAAATTGCCAACGTAATTCCTTACGAACTGGCTGTGGAAAAAATGAAATATGCTATCAACAAATCGTACGGCATTAAAGGCGAAGACGTTGTAAAGAAAAACTATGCAGCGGTTGACCGTGGCGGTGAATACACCAAAGTGGAAATTCCGGCTGAATGGGCTAAAATTATTGACGAAAACGAAGTAAGCAATGAAATCGTTCCTGCATTTATCAAGAATGTGGTAAATACAATCAATGCACAAGCCGGTGACGATCTTCCGGTTTCAGCATTCAAAGGCCGTGAAGACGGAACCTGGATTCAGGGAACTTCAAAATATGAAAAACGCGGTATTGCTTCTTTTGTTCCTGTTTGGAATTCTGAGAACTGCATCCAGTGTAACCAATGTGCTTACGTTTGCCCTCACGCTGTTATCCGTCCGTTTATTTTGGATGAAGCCGAACAAGCTAACGCTCCTTTCACCGAAATGTTGAAAACGAACGGCAAACAATTTGCCGGCATGACCTTCCGTATTCAGGTGGATGTGCTCGACTGTACAGGTTGTGGTAATTGTGCAGATGTTTGCCCTGGAAATAAGGGTCAAAAAGCATTGGAGATGATTCATATCGAATCCCAATATCCAAATCAGGCTAACTGGGAATATTGCATTGATAATGTAAAAACCAAACAACATTTGGTGGATGTGAAAGTAAATGTGAAAAACTCACAATTGGCAACACCTTTGTTTGAGTTCTCGGGTGCTTGTGCTGGTTGTGGCGAAACTCCGTATTTAAAATTGGTAACACAACTTTTTGGCGACCGTCAAATGGTGGCAAATGCAACAGGATGCAGCTCTATTTATTCTAACTCTGCTCCTTCTACACCTTATACTACCAACGACGAAGGTCGTGGACCGTCTTGGGCTAACTCGCTGTTCGAAGACAATGCCGAATTCGGTTTGGGTATGGTGTTTGCCAACGATAACATGCGCGATCGTTTGGTTCGTATTATGACTGAAGCTCTTGCAGCCGATTGTTGTTCTGACGAATTAAAAGAACTTTTTGCAGAATGGATTGAAAAACGCAACGATGCTGATGAAACGGTTATTTTGGAACGTAAAATCACTCCGTTGGTAAAAGACTGCACTTGCTCATATTGTAAAGAAATTGCTGAACTGACTCAATACTTAATCAAGAAATCGCAATGGATTATTGGTGGCGACGGTTGGGCTTACGATATCGGTTTCGGTGGTTTGGATCACGTGATTGCTTCGGGCAAAAACGTAAATATCCTTGTATTGGATACTGAAATTTATTCCAATACAGGCGGACAAGCTTCTAAATCTACTCCGATGGGTGCGGTTGCTAAATTTGCTGCTGCCGGTAAACGTGTTCGCAAAAAAGACTTAGGTATGATTGCTGCCACTTACGGTTACGTTTATGTAGCTCAAATTGCTATGGGTGCAAGCCAATCGCAAACACTCAAAGCTATCCGCGAAGCTGAAGCGTATGATGGACCATCATTGATTATTGCCTATTCACCTTGTATCAGTCACGGACTTCGTGCAGGCATGGGCAAAGCTCAGGACGAACAACTACGTGCAGTTGAATGTGGATACTGGCACTTATATCGCTTCAATCCGGCATTGGAAGCTGAAGGAAAGAACCCAATGATTCTGGATTCGAAGGAACCGCAATGGGATAAATTCCAGGAATTTCTGCAAGGTGAAGTTCGTTACACTTCGTTGCAGAAACAATTTCCCGAAGAAGCTAAAGAATTGTTAGTGGCGGCACAAGCCAATGCCAAATGGCGCTACGAAGGCTACAAACGGTTGGCTGATAGACAATTTTAAAATAATTCCTCTCATAAAAAATGCGGAAAGTATCAACCTTTCCGCATTTTTTATTTCAATTATCTATCTTAATGGTTTATCGTGGTCAGTTTACTTGGATCGTGTTTGTGTTTAAAGAATACAGCAAACAAGATAGCAACTACCAGCGAATATGCTGAGAAAGTAATCCAGATTGAATGCCAATCTTTAATATTATCATGCGTGAAATATTTCTGGATAATAAAGCCGCTGATAATACTTCCTAATACAGCTCCAAAACCATTTGTCATCATCATAAAAAGACCTTGCGCGCTCGAACGGATTGTAGGATCTGTATTGGTTTCTACGAACAAAGAACCCGATATGTTGAAAAAGTCGAAAGCCATCCCGTAAACGATACAAGACACGATTATCATCCATAGGTTACCTGCAGGATCACCGTATGCAAAAAGCCCGAAACGAAGTACCCAGGCGATCATACTGATTAGCATCACGTTCTTTATTCCAAATCGTTTTAAGAAGAAAGGAATTGCAAGGATAAATACTGTTTCTGAAAATTGTGAAATCGACATAATAATTGTGGAATACTTTACTACGAAAGAACCAGCAAATTCAGGAACTTTTTTGAAATCGTCCAGAAAAGTGTCACCATACATGTTTGTTAGTTGCAATGCTGCACCCAAGAACATGGAAAAAATGAAAAAAAGTGCCATTTTGTAGGACTTGAAAAGTTTAAATGCATTCAAGCCAAACAATTCAATCCAACTTGAATTATTCGAAGTTTGTTTTTGAGGTGGGCATTTTGGTAAAGAGAATGAGTAAATTCCTAAAGCGAAAGAGGCAAATGCAGATATGATAAATTGATTCGTTGTAGCTTTATTTCCCGTCAGGTTTGTAACCCACATGGCAACGATAAATCCAATGGTTCCCCAAACCCGAATGGGTGGAAATACTTTTACTACATCAAAATTATTGGATTTAAGCGCATTGTAAGCTATTGAGTTTGAAAGGGAAATTGTAGGCATATAAAAGCACATTGCCACCAACATGACCCAAAAAAAAGTATCCGGATTTGTAACTTGAGTGCAGTAGATAATAGCCATACCACTTAAAATATGCAAAATACCATATAACCTTTCGGCGTTTACCCATCTATCGGCAATAATGCCCGTTATGGTTGGCATGAAAATGGATGCTATACCTAAAGTCGAGAAAACAGCTCCAAACTCCCCTCCGCTCCAATGTTTCGTTCCAAACCAATAATTGGAAATAGTAATAAGCCATGCTCCCCAGACAAAGAACTGAAGAAAACTCATTATTGTTAAGCGATACTTTAATCCCATAATTTGTTATTTAATGATTAGTTGATAAGTTGTGTGTTACGATTAACTGTTTACTGATAACTGTTTATTGTTTCTTTCGTTTGACAGCGTCGCGGATAGTTACAGCTAATTCATATTTTTCATTTTCAATTGCTAATTCAAGTATTTCCTGAAGTGTTTCCAGTCTTAGAAGATCCAAATCATCATCTGATAAATCTTCATAATTTTCCGGCACACTTGTTTTTAGTTCTTCATTTTCAGGGGCTTCAACTTCAGTTCCAACAATATCGAGAATTTCAGATTTTATGAAAATCGGACAATCTGCACGAACTGCCAAAGCTACCGCATCAGAAGTTCGGGCATCAATAATAAGTAATTTTCCGTCTTTCATTATATGTAATTCCGAATAAAACACGTCGTTCACCATATCATAAATCAGAACTTTCAGTAATTCAGCGTCAAACGAATTCAATAAGCTTTTAATCAAATCGTGCGTTAATGGTCTGGGCGATTTTTTATTATTTATTTTCAAGGCAATAGATTGTGCTTCGGGTTCGCCAATCATAACCGAAAACCGACGATTTCCAACAACTTCACTCAGCACAAGCCCATACGTTCCAATAACTGTCTGATTATAAACTAACCCTGCTATTGTCAATTTTATCTCTGAATCCATCGTTTTTTATCAATAATTGGAATTCCTTTTCTCTAAATTTTTAAAGGACAACAAATATACAGAAAATTTTAAAAGTAAAAAACAAATTCAACAAAACTTGATAAAATAATACAATTACTGACGTTTAAGTCGACAATAATATTGTGACCGATTAATTATGAATTATTAATTATGAATTATTAATTTGTTATTTGTACTTTTGTTGTACAAATAACAAAACGATGTTTAAAAAATCAACTATATTAATTCGAAATAAGCGTGCCACATTCGATTATGAAATTCTGGATAGGTTTGTAGCCGGAATTCAACTCTATGGGACTGAAATTAAGTCAATAAGAGATGGGAAAGCCGGACTCAGCGATACTTATTGCACATTTATCAATGAAGAATTGTGGGTGAAAAACATGCACATTGCCACGTATTTTTTTGGAACATACAACAATCATGATGTGCGTCGCGATCGAAAATTATTACTCACTAAACGTGAATTGAATAAATTGACCAGAGGAACTAAAGAAACCGGCAACACAATTGTTCCCACCAAACTATTTATAAACGAAAAAGGGCTGGCAAAATTAGAAATAGGACTGGCAAAAGGAAAGAAAACGTATGACAAACGTCAGTCGCTCAAAGAAAAAGAAGATAAACGCTCCATTGACAGAGCTTTTAAGAGTTAGTCAGTTTATAGAGTTTGAAAGCTTGTCTGCGGCAGGCAGGTTTGTAAAGTCAGAAAGTTATAGATACTAATTCTTTAAGTCCCTTTAGGGGTTTGGGGTCATTTTTTTTTGGATTGCTTGGTGTAAAGAAAACGTTTGATTTTTTGGGAAGCAGTCTTTTCAAAAGGTTCATCAATGATATCAACCCGTTTTATCTGTGAAACACGATTCAATTTTTCATTCAGCTCTTTTGTAAAGTTTTTTACCCAAATTTTATTTTTTTCTTTTTTATCTTCATAAACCGATTTAAAATGCTCAATTGTTTTTTCAAGTTCTTCTATATCCACTAATACTTTAGCAACCAAAAATCCATCTTCCTCAATAACAAGCGATTCTACCACCAGTTCATGACTATTTATCACCGTTTCAATATCTTCGGGATAAATATTTTCACCGCTTGCTCCCACGATTGTATTTTTCATACGTCCTTTAATATATAATCGTTTCCGCGAATCGAACCGACCCAAATCACCTGTACGAAACCATCCATCTTCGGTTAAAACTTCCTGTGTTGCTTCCGGATTTTTATAATATCCTTTCATCATGTTCGGTCCCTTTGCCCAAATCTCTCCAACTCCTTTTTTACCCGGATTATTTATCTTCAATTCTACTCCATGAACAGCAAAACCGGCAGATTGTAATTTTGTTTGATGAACTCCCGCACCGGCTAATAAAGGTGCAGTTTCTGTCAATCCATAACCAATGCCGTAAGGGAAACGGGCTTCTTTCAAGAATCGTTCAACCCGCGAATCGAGTTTTGCACCGCCAATTCCAAAAAATTTCATTCGACCGCCAAAGGTCTGATACAGTTTTTTGCCTGCAATTCGGTGAATTAATATTCTAAAAAACGACGTTTTATAAATCATACGTTTAAAACGATTACTACTAAATTTGCCTTGAATCTGAGTTTTATACAATTTTTCCATGATAAGAGGCACCGAAAGCATCATGGTAGGACGTATTTTGGCTAATGCAGGTAAAAGAGCTGCAGCTGTAGGTGGTTTTTCGAGATAATAAATTGAGGCACCATACATAATCGGATAAAGCATCCCGATAGTATTTTCATAAGTATGCGACAGTGGTAAAAGCGATAAAAACACATCCGCATGCGAAATAGCCTGAAAAGTATAAGATTGCATGGCAACAAATGCTATACTTTTATGCGAAAGAACAACACCCTTAGAACGACCGGTAGTTCCGGAAGTATAAATAATTGCCGCAGTATCATCTTCTTTTACCGTGATTTTTGGGATTGCTATTTCCGATTTAACTTCTTTATTTCCTGAAATTTGAGTAAAATCATCAATTAATATGGTAGCTTCCAGCGATGGCAATTCCAATCCTTCTATGCGGGAAGTTAATCGATCGCTGATAAACAATACTTTAGATTCGGAATGTACCAACACATTTTCAACTTCTTCACTGGTAAAATCGGGTAAAATTGGAACAATAATCATCCCTTTAGATACAACCGAAAAATAGGCAATTACCCAATTCGGCATATTATGACTGAACAAAGCTACTTTATCACCCTTCTTCAAACCAAGAGAAAACAATAGAATTGAAATTTCTTCCATCTTTTTTCCCAATTCCTCATAGGTAATAGGTTCGCCATCTACAAAGGAAACAGAAGGCATTTGCGCAAATTTCTTTACTGAATAATCAATGATTGATTTTAGCGTAAGGGGGGTTGGTTCTAATTTTTTACTCATTGTTTTTCTTTTATCAACAAGAATTCTAAATTGAAAATCAATGTAAAGATAATGGGTTTATTTGAAAACAAAATTTAAATGTGTCTCTTTGTATTAGATTTAACATTTTCTCCTTATTTGTAAATCAAAAAAATTGAAGGGCGTTTATTCAAATCGGGAAGTTGAGTCTTCCACTCTTTCATGGTTTTTGTTTTGATATATTCCGTGTCGAGAGTTATGTCGGCGGCTATACACAGGCGGGTTGAAGGTTGGCAAACTTTTAGTATTTCCTCTAACATTTTCATATTCCGATAAGGAGTTTCAATAAAAATCTGTGTTTGATTTTCGGAATACACTCTCGATTCCAGCTTTTTAATTGCTTTAGAGCGTTCGTCCGGTTGAATGGGTAAATAACCAACAAAAGCAAAATTTTGTCCGTTAAAACCCGATGCCATAAGCGATAGTAATATAGATGAAGGACCTACAAGCGGAACGACAATGAAATTATTTTTTTGAGCAATGGCAACTACATCAGCTCCCGGATCGGCAATGGCAGGACAACCGGCTTCGGAAATTACACCCATATCATTTCCATTGAACATGGGTTTCAGAAAATCACTTAATTCTTCCGGCGAAGTGTGTTGATTTAAAATAAAAAAAGTCAAACTGTCAATATCAATGGCCGGATTCGCTTTTTTCAGGAAACGTCTGGCTGTTCGCACATCTTCCACGATAAAATAACGTAAAACAGAAACAGTTTCTGTGTTTTGAGACGGCAAAATGCGATTAAAATCGGACTCGCCGAGTGAAGTTGGTATTAAGAATAAGTTTGGCATTTATATTGATAGGTTAATTTGTTTACTAAGTTGATTTACATTTTAGCATTTTAGCTCATTTTCAAATTCTCAAACTCTTCGCTCAATATTTCCCACTCATAAATTTTCTGTTCGAGTTCGCGTTGTTTTTTCTGATAAAGTAGAATAAATTCATTATCGGAAGCTTTTTCAGGTAATTCGAGCATTTTATTCATATTAGCAATTTCCGTTTCAAGTTTAGAAACTAGTTGTTCTATCTCTTCTATTGCTTTTTCAGATTTCTTTATTTTTCTGTTTAATTCTTTACGCGCTTCATAGCTCAGTTTATTTTCGGAAATAGTTTTATCTTTAGTTTCAGTAGCAGCTTTCAATGAATTGGAAATTTCAAGTTCACTCAAGTTATTCATTTTTTTATATTGCAAAAACTCATAGATTCCACCCAAATGTTCGCGTACTTTTTTGCCACCAAATTCATATACTTTGGTCACCAGTCCATCCAAAAATTCACGATCATGCGAAACGACAATAACCGTTCCATCAAAGGCTTTAATAGCAGATTTCAAAACATCTTTGGAACGCATATCCAGGTGATTAGTAGGTTCATCAAGAATCAATAAATTAACCGGTTTCAACAACAACCGAATCATGGCTAACCGACTGCGTTCTCCACCCGAAAGAACTTTCACTTTTTTGTCGGAAGCTTCACCGCCAAACATAAATGCACCCAAAATATCACGGATTTTTGTACGAATATCTCCAACCGCTACATAGTCAATCGTTTCAAAAACGGTTCGACTTTCGTCTAATAATGATGCCTGATTTTGAGCATAATATCCAATCTTCACATTATGACCGAGCTTCAATGTACCGGAGTATTCAATTTCTTCCATAATACACTTCACCAACGTACTTTTCCCTTCGCCGTTTTTTCCTACAAAGGCAACCTTCTCACCCCGATTGATAATCATGCCGATATTATTGAGAATCAAATGCTTTCCATAAGCTTTTGACAAGTGCTCCATTTCCACCGGTATACTTCCCGAACGTGGTGCGGGCGAAAATTTCAGACTAAGACGAGAATTATCTTCCAAATCAACTTCCAGACGTTCCAGTTTTTCCAATTGTTTGATACGCGATTGAACCTGAATAGCTTTAGTGGCCTGATACCGAAAGCGTTCAATAAAATCTTCCGTTTCCTGAATCAGTTTTTGTTGATTTTCATACGCTCTTATCTGTTGTTCATGTCGTTCTTTACGCAACTCAATGTATTTTGAATAATGAACATTATAATCGTAAATCTTCCCCAACGAAATTTCAATGGTTCGGCTGGTTACTGCATCAATAAATGCACGGTCGTGCGACACCAGCAGTATGGCTCCATTGGAAGTTGTTAGAAAGTTTTCAAACCATTGGATAGATTCAATATCAAGATGATTGGTTGGTTCATCAAGAAGCAATACATCGGGACGTTGGAGTAGAATCTTTGCCAATTCAATGCGCATTCGCCATCCTCCACTGAATTTAGAACATTGACGGTCGAAATCGGAACGCAGAAACCCTAATCCCAGTAAAGTTTTTTCAATTTCGCCCTGAAAATTACCATTTCCGATTATTTGTAAATGTTCGTTATCGTGAGTCAATTTTTCTAGAAGTTGCTGATAATCATCACTTTCATAATCGGTCCGTTCGGCCAAATCTACATTCATTTGTTCAATTTGAGCATGAAGTTCTGTGATATGCTCGAATGCTTTTTCAGCTTCCTGCATCACCGTAGCACCTTCGTTATGAATCATGTGTTGAGGCAAGTAACCAATAGTGAGGTCTTTGGGAATAGTTACTTTTCCTTTGGTAGGATTTTGTTTCCCTGCAAAAATTCGGAGTAAAGTTGTTTTTCCAGCTCCATTTTTACCAACCAAGGCAATTTTATCTTTTGGATTGACCAAAAAACTAATTTCATCAAAAAGTGGCGAACCGCCAAATTCAACAGTAAGTTGTTCTACAGAAATCATATATTATTTTTCGAAAACTTCGGAATTTTAATTTTGGAGGGTAGTTTTAACTATTTGAATTATCACTTAGCGAGATTTTTTTTATCTACCAATGACCATAATATATACGTTAGTAATGAGGCAATTGAAAATGTAACAAGAATTAATATCGATAAAGTGGGATAAACGTGTAAAAAGATATTTCAGTAAAGCATTTATTTTAAAACATTAATAATTATACATCCAAACGTTCGTACTGTGAGTTTTTACTTAAAAATTCTGGTACAATTTTTTTCATTAAAGAAACTGTCAGGAAATTTTTACACTTAAAACTATACTGAATTAATTCATCTATTTGAATCGAAACTGAATCATAATCATATTCTTGCACTTTTGCAATCATAATTTTAGGATGATGTGTTTGGGTAGTTATTTCCTTTTGATTTAACAGTTCTTCATACAATTTTTCACCAGGTCGAAGTCCTGTAAATTCAATTCCTATTTCGACTTCAGGTATAAAACCTGCTAACCGAATCATTTTTCGGGCTAAATTTACTATTTTTACCGGACTACCCATATCAAAAATAAATATCTCACCACCTTTGCCCATTGCTCCTGCTTCTAAAACCAACATACATGCTTCAGGAATGGTCATAAAATAGCGAATAATTTCAGGGTGTGTTACAGTAACCGGACCACCTTTTTCAATTTGACTTTTGAAACGTGGAATAACTGAACCATTGGATCCCAATACGTTACCAAATCGAGTAGTTATAAATTTTGTAGAAGTTTTTCCCTCTGCCAGAAGCTTTCGATAAAGTGATTGTACATAAATTTCAGCTATTCGTTTTGAAGCTCCCATAACATTTGTCGGATTTACTGCTTTATCAGTAGAAATCATAACAAATCGTTGAACTTTATATTTTACGGCTAAATCAGCCATTATTTTTGTACCATTTACATTTACCTGTATGCTTTCTACGGGATTATCTTCCATTAATGGAACATGTTTATACGCTGCAGCATGATAAATAAAATCCGGTCTAAACATTTCTATTAGATATTCCATCCGTTCCTTATTTCTAATATCTCCTAAGAATACGCTGAAGTTTTGATCAGGATACTGTTCTTCCAATTCCAGTTTTAAAATATGCATTGGAGATTCAGCCTGGTCAAGAAGAATTATTAGATTAGGCTGATACTGAATTATCTGACGTACTATTTCACTTCCAATTGAACCAGCCGCACCTGTAATTAAGATTACTTTAGATTTTAATTGGTGTGCAATATTCTCATTGGAAATATCTATTTTAGGTCGTTCAAGCAAATCTTCAATCTGAATGGATTTGATTTGTTTCATTGTTGGCATATCATTCTGCCAAATGCTCATTGGAGGGGATGTAAGGACAGAAAGATTGTTATTTAAAAAAATATCCAAATCAGTATTGGGATTTATTTGGTTCATTTTATTTGGAGAAACAATAATAGCTTTAGCTTTATTTATGATTATCTTTTTTATAGTATTTTCATTTAAATGATAAACTTTAATACCCATAATTAAACGTTCTGAAGCATTTTTATCGTCATCTATAAAACCAACGAGTTTGTATTTATTATCTTGTAATGTAAGTAACATTCTGGCTATCCCAATAGCGGCTGATTGAGTTCCATAAATCATTACAGGAATTATTTGACCTGAATTTTGCGTAAAAAAATCATATATTGTTTTTACAACTAATCTTAAAATGAATAGTAACAGAAAGGAAAGAATAGCATAAAATAACAAGGTAGAATAATAAAATATAAATTTGTTTAGGGTAAAGTAAATAATAAAGTTGGCTATTGAAATTAGAACCACATTAATAGACACGGCAAATAATAATTTTACAGCATCTACATACCCTGAATACCTAAGAACACCGGAATAAGTACGGAAAAGCCAAAAGAAAAGAATTTGCAAGAAGATAATAATGCCCATTCTTTGAAAGGTTGAAAAAATCCTAAAGTCTAAGGCGTTAGTATATAATCTCGAAGAAATATAACATGAAATATTATAGGATATTAAACAAATCAATATATCTACGAATAGTACTATCCAACGAGGTATATATTTCAAATTATTAAGATG
This sequence comes from Paludibacter sp., assembly GCA_017882285.1. Taxonomy (GTDB): domain Bacteria; phylum Bacteroidota; class Bacteroidia; order Bacteroidales; family Paludibacteraceae; genus Paludibacter. The sequence continues at coordinate 51,317 of JADGPS010000005.1, forward strand.
AGAAAAAATATCCGACCCCCCCAAGAAATTAAACTTTTCTTTCATGTCAATATATAATTAATTGCGTTCTTTAAAAAATTAGTCTGCAAAGATAAGTTTAAAATGCGAAAATTATATCTAGTACAACGCTTTTAAAGACTCAAAAAAATCTTATCTATTGTAAATTGCTCATTTACTGTGATAAAATTGACTATGAATTACAAAAATTAGTTGAAATTGCTGATTGAAAAATTTATTGGTTATCTTTGCAAAATCAATTTAAATAGAGAATAAAATGTCAATACATAGCGAAGATTCCCGAAGAGTCACAACACATCGTTTATTGGAAATGAAGCAACGTGGTGAGAAAATAAGTATGTTAACAGCTTATGATTTTACAATAGGAAATATTGTTGATCTGGCCGGAGTTGATATTATTTTAGTTGGTGATTCAGCATCAAATGTAATGTGTGGAAACATTACAACTCTTCCAATAACCTTAGATCAAATGATTTTTTTTGGAAAATCAGTTGTTCGCGGGGTAAAACGTGCATTAGTTGTTGTTGATATGCCTTTTGGAAGTTATCAGGGCAATTCCAAAGAAGCATTGGCATCCGCCATTCGCATTATGAAAGAAACTCATTGTGATTGTTTAAAATTGGAAGGTGGAGAAGAAATTCTTGAATCGGTAAAACGTATTTTAAGCGCCGGAATACCCATAATGGGGCATTTAGGATTGCAGCCTCAATCTATTAATAAATACGGTTCTTATACTGTCAGGGCAAAAGAAGATTCTGAAGCCGAAAAGCTAATGCGAGATGCACATTTATTGGAGGAAGCTGGCTGCTTTGCTATTGTTTTGGAAAAAATCCCAGCAAAATTAGCACAACAAGTTGCATCTGAACTTACAATACCTGTTATTGGAATTGGTGCAGGAGGAGATGTTGACGGGCAGGTATTAGTTCTTCATGATATGCTCGGTCTTACTCAGGATTTTTCTCCACGCTTTCTTCGCCGATATACGAATCTACAAAGCATTATGAACGAAGCAATTGAACACTATGTTAAAGATGTGAAATCCGGAGATTTTCCTAGCGAAAAGGAACAATATTAATTGAACATAAACCACAAAGAAATTCCCGATGAATTCGAAATTCAACGGGAATTTCTTTATTTGATGAAATCAGATTAATTTTTTACTGTTTTAACAACAACCCAATTATTTTTTTCATGATAATCAATCAGTTTTAATTCGTTCCGATAGGCTTCAGTTTCAATTAACGGAATATCTTTTTTATAAAATCCGCTCATATACAATTCACCACCAGTCGACAAGCAAGCTGCATATTGTTCCATATCAGCCAACAAAATATTTCGGTTAATATTGGCCAGAATAATATCAAAATGCAACCCGATAAGCAATTCAGCACCACCAAGTTTCACTTCTATTCCTTCAACTTTATTTATAGCTATATTTTCGATTGAATTTTCTGTACAGCAGGTATCAATATCTATTGCCACAATATTTTTTGCTCCACGCATAGCGGCTAAAATTGCCAGTAAAGCAGTGCCACAACCCATATCGAGTACGGTTTTTCCTTGCAATTCCATTTCCAGCAATTGCCCAATCATCAAACTTGTTGTTTCGTGATGACCCGTTCCAAAAGCCATTTTGGGATCAATAACAATATTATACTTTGCAATAGGAACATTTTTATGAAACGAACTATGTATAACACAATCATTTCCAATAACAATCGGTTCAAAATAGTGTTTTTCCCATTCTTCATTCCAATTTTTCGATTCTATTTGTGTAACTTTGTAGTCAATAGTGGCTTCAAAAGGAAAATCGTCTAATAAATTTTTAAGTTTTACTTCATCGAATAGATTTTTTAGTATATAAGCATCTAAACTTTCTTCCGTTTGAACAAAACTGTCGAAACCGAGTTCTCCGAGTTCTTCTGATAACACATCAGAAATGTACTCTTCGTAGGGCTCAATAAAAAAATGGATTTCCAAATAATTCATATAATTTGTTTATATTTAATTGATTAATGATTTTAAATTAAATAGATTAAACTTTCTGTATTAAGTTTAGTCTAAAAGTTAGATTATAAATACAAAAGTACTATAAATCTGCGATAAAATTTAATCGAAGTAAAGGTAAAAAACCTCTCAATAACTATTGTTCAATGGCACGATTCTTGTTGATAAATACATACGAATAAAACAATCAGAACGGACTAAAAATAGGAGATAATATTATGAAACGCAACAATTTTCTCATCATGCTTTGTTTGCTTTTTCCACTGGTTGGAATTAGTCAAAATCAGGCAACTTTAATTGACGACATTTATTTTAAAGCGAGCGATGCAAAAAACATTGAAAAAACACAGAATGTAAAGCAAACTCCTAATCGACAATCTACCAATTATAAAAACGGTACTAAGGAAATTGTATTTATTGAAAGGGAAAGTACAAAACCTGCAATTGTACATGATACTGTTTATGTGGTTGGTCAAGTCTCTGATACTAAACAAAATATAAAAATACAAAATTATAATTCTAAAAACGGGAATGATCAACTAATAATTCATGATACCATTTATGTTACAGAACAACTAAACGACAGCATTGATAACTATGAAGAACAAGGGCATTATTTGAATGGATTTAAGGGTAATGAATCAGATTTGGAATATGCCGAACGGATTCGTCGTTTTCATAATCCGAAATATTCTATTTTCATAGGCGACCCACGTTATAATGACATTTATTTTCTCGACAATTATGATTGGAACGTGTACGTTGATGATTCTTATGCTTATGTAACTCCTACCTGGACAAACCCATACTGGTGGAATTACAATTTTAGTCCTTATAGTTATGGTAATTGGGGCTGGGGATTTGGAAATAGTTGGTATTCACCTTATTCCAATTATTCTGGATGGAATAATCCGTGGGGATACAATGGTTTTTATGGTGGATTTGGTGGATATTACGGTGATTACTATGGATATGGCGGGTACAATGGCTATGGTTATGGTTATCCATATTATGGGTATGGCGATTATTATGGTTACGGGTACGGAAATTGGATGGGATACAGCAACAAAAATAAAAATTATGATGAAGCAAATAGACGTGAAGTTACAAATTATAACGGTAATAATCGTTTAGGTGGCACCAGAACTGAATCTGCCAGTACGATAGGCGGCGGTTCTCGTTCCACTACTTACTCCAATCAATATACTGTAATAAGCGGTTCACGAAACAGTTCGCAAACCGGTAATAGTACTTCAAGCACTCGTTCAACAATGGGTTCAAATTCAAGAATAGTGACAAATCAATCAAATGGAATCGGAATAGTAAGAAATACCGGTTCAAGAACAATAAATAATAATCAAAATATTACGAGTGGAAACTCTTTCAACCGAACTAATAATTTAAATATAAATACCAGACCAAGAACTTATACAACCACAACGAATAATGTGCCAATAGGAAATTATTCAACCAGAGAAAGCAACACAACAAATTCTTCTTTCAGAGGTAATTATTCAACTGGAAATCGTTCAAGTTCGTCAAGTACAATTACTACAACTCCATCTAGAGGAAGTTATTCAACCGGTAGTTCTTCTGGAGTTTCTCGCAATAGCAGCCCTTCCTATTCAACTGGAAGTTCTTCAAACAGTAGTGGCAATTCAGGAAGTTCTAATTCTGGAGGAAACAGCAGTTCAAGCAATAGCAGTGGAAATAGCAATGGAGGAAGTCGTAATTCAGTCAGCTCCGGTGGCGGGAGACGATAATGTAATTAAATATTTAAGATAAAATTAGAATTGACTTCTTTTAAATAAACAAAAATATGAAAAAGAACATATTGGCAATAGCAATTATATTAAATTGCTCATTCATAATGGCCCAAACTGAATTTGATGCTCTGAAAGTTATTCAAAGCGATATTAATGGAACTGCACGATATATGAGTATGGCAGGTGCATTTGGAGCATTGGGTGGTGATGCGTCTGCAATTAAAGATAATCCGGCCGGATTGGGAATTTACCGGAGTTCAGAAATGACCGGTACTCTAAATTTAATGGTGCAAAACAGCAATTCAATTTGGAATGCGACGAACGGTTATGATAATTTGAATAAAATTGGATTCAATAACTTCTCCTATGTAAAAGCAACTCCTACTTATAGAAGTGAAGAAAGCAATACAGGTTTATTAAGTTCTAACTGGTCATTTTCATTTAATCGCCTAAAAAGTTTTGATCGTAACTCAACAATTAAAAGTCAATATGCTAATTCGTCTATCACAGATTATATGTCATATATTACCAATAATGCCGGGAATATTAACAGTGCTGATTTAAGCTCTGATAATAGCCCTTATGACAATATAAATGTACCATGGATTTCTGTAGTAGGGTATCAGGGTTATTTAATTAATGAAAACGTAAACCCTGTTACCAATCAAAGTACATGGCCATCGTTGTTAGGAACAAATGAACAAGTAAAACCTTCATTCAGTATTCAGGAAAGTGGATTTCTTGATGAATATTCTATTGGTTGGGCAGGGAATTTCAGTAATTTTATTTATTTAGGTGCTACAGTAAATCTTCAATCGTTGGATTACAATGAAAATAGTCAATATTCCGAAATTTTCAGTGGAAATGGTGGTATGACTTTAAGTAATACAATTACCACTTCAGGTGTTGGATTTAATATGAATGTTGGTGCAATTATCAGACCAATTGACATGTTACGTTTTGGAGTCTCTGTTCATTCTCCAACAGTTTTTGCAGTTACAGATAATAATTACGCAAATCTTGATTATTATTTAACGAGATTTTTTACAACAAACGGAAATTTCGATACACCTTCTGCAACAAATTCTTACATGCTTTCTACTCCGTGGAAATTCAATGGAAGTGCAGCAGTAATTATTGGCCAAAAAGGTTTGATAAGTGCCGAATATGATTATAGTTTGAACACAGGCACTTCATTTATGGATCAAAATGGTAATTATCAAAACTATGCAGAAGAAAATGCAGGTATGAAATCAATGTTGAAAGATGTTCAAACCATTAAAATTGGTGCGGAGTATAAATTGACAAATAATATTTCGTTGCGTGCCGGCTATGCAACTATGAGTGCAGGTTCAAACCCGTTAGCAGATAAACTTATAAGATTCAATACAACAAGAACAGATACCGAATATTTTTTAAATAATAAAACTGACTATATTACAGGCGGAATCGGTTATCGTGAAGGTAATTGGTATATCGATTTAGCTTACATGAATAAAAATATTGACGAAACGTTTTATCCATACAATACAAATGAATTGGTCAGATTAAATCCAAATTTATCAGCTGTTAACCCAGCAAGTGTCAAAACTATGAACAATAATATTGTTATAACGGTAGGATTTAAGTTTTAATTTGGCTTTGAAAATTGGTATTTTCGTTTTATTTTTTTGCACAATAGGTCGGCTTTCGGGTCGACCTTTTTTTGGTTCAAATTGCACAATATTTTCGAACTCTACAAACATATATTCAATGAAAAATTCTCTTTAAATCTTCAAATATCTGAATTAACACATTAACTTATTGGCAAATTGGCACATTATTATCATTTGCCAAATTGCTTTAAAAGCCTTACCTTTGCACCCGCAAAAAACAACCAAACAAATAAGCAAATCACCAAATAAACATGTCTTTACAATCCGAAATACAACGCCGACGAACCTTTGCCATTATCAGTCACCCCGATGCGGGTAAAACAACGCTTACCGAGAAATTGCTTCTTTTTGGTGGTGCCATTCACGTGGCCGGAGCTGTAAAATCAAATAAAATCAAGAAAACTGCTACTTCTGATTGGATGGAAATCGAAAAACAACGTGGTATTTCCGTGGCAACTTCAGTAATGGGTTTTGAGTATCGGAACTATAAGATCAATATCCTCGACACCCCCGGTCATCAGGACTTTGCAGAAGACACATATCGCACCTTGACAGCAGTTGACAGCGTAATTATTGTTATAGATACTGCAAAAGGGGTGGAAGCACAAACCAGAAAATTGATGGAAGTTTGTCGAATGCGCAATACGCCTGTAATGATTTTTGTTAACAAAATGGATCGAGAAGGGAAAGATGCATTCGATTTGTTGGATGAATTAGAAGCTGAACTTGGTATTGCTGTTCGTCCACTTAGTTGGCCTATCAATCAGGGATTTTCTTTCAAAGGTGTGTATAATATTTACAAAGAAAATCTGCAACTTTTTACTCCCAATAAACAATCAATCAGCGAATCGATAGAACTCTCGGACATCAGCAGCAACGAACTCGACAAACTGGTAGGTGAACATGATGCCAATAAACTTCGAGAAGATATGGAATTAATCAACGGCGTTTATTCCAAGTTAGACACCAAAAAATATTTGGCAGGTCATTTGGCACCAGTTTTCTTTGGTAGTGCATTAAATAATTTTGGTGTAAAGGAATTGCTGGATTGTTTTGTTGAAATTGCCCCTTCTCCCCGACCGATTCGTACCCAGGAACGCGAAATTAATCCTTACGAAGAAGCTTTCTCAGGTTTTGTATTTAAAATCCATGCCAATATGGATCCAAATCACCGCAGCTGTATTGCTTTCGTAAAAATTTGCTCCGGTAAGTTTGAGCGCAACGTGAATTACAAACATATCCGTCACGGAAAAATGATGCGTTTCTCCTCACCAACTGCTTTTATGGCTCAGAAGAAAGAAACGGTAGATGAAGCTTTTGCAGGTGATATCGTGGGCTTGCCCGATACCGGTAACTTCAAAATTGGTGATACGCTGACCAGTGGTGAAGATCTTCATTTCAAAGGAATTCCAAGCTTCTCACCTGAAATGTTCAAATATATCGAAAATGACAACCCAATGAAAACTAAACAATTGGATAAAGGTGTAAATCAACTCATGGACGAAGGTGTAGCACAATTATTTGTCAATCAATATAATAACCGTAAAATTATTGGAACGGTTGGACAACTTCAGTTTGAAGTTATTCAATACCGCCTGCTACATGAATACGGTGCACAATGTCGCTGGGAGCCAATATCACTGTACAAAGCCTGCTGGATTGAAAGCGATGACGCAACAGAGCTTGACAACTTCAAAAAACGCAAAGCACAATATATGGCCAAAGACAAAGGAGGACGGGACGTTTTCCTTGCCGACTCAGGTTACGTGCTCCAAATGGCGCAAAATGATTTTAAAAAGATTAAGTTCCATTTTACTTCAGAGTTCTAGCACACAGATTACACAAAAAAGGATTTACATTCATAATTAATCAGACAACCTGAACTCAACAGGTTGTTCTTTTTTTATAAAAGTAATCTAAATTCTTCATCCTCGCATATTTATTCCCTTTCCATTCTCTTTCAACTCATTTATTAACGAAAGAATAAATGTTCTAATAAATTTACAAACGTCCAAGATATCTTGGGCGTTTTTTTTTGAAAAAACGAAGTTTTTGGATTTTAAATTTCATTTTTAAGAAATCAAAATTAGTATTTTCTCCAAAAACCCTCATTTTCTTCTTTTTCAATTTCATTTTTAGGTTGATTTTAAATTCTTATTGATATCATTTTAAAATTATTTTAAATAAATTACTTTCTATTTGTTAGTTTTTCTGAATTATATCTATCACTTTGATATTATAGAAAATTTATTTATATCTTTATGGTAGTATTTATTTTAAATTATTGTCAATGTGATTATTTTTGCAATATGATTAAAACATTATGATATTGTTTTTTATATTTTAGTTTCATAATGATATTTTTATATAATCACAAACAAGGAAACACTTTACTATATAAAACAAATAATTAAAATTTTTAAGGTATGAAAAAGATTAACGTTTTAGCAATCTGTTCGATTGCATTGTTCTCAACAATTAATGTTGCAATGGCAACAGGGTCAACTCAAATTTGGATTCCTTCAACCGACATTCAAGCATTCAAAACTGTTCACCTTGGTATTGATAATTACATCCGTACTGAAAAACAGTTAGATGGAAAAATTGGAGCAGGTATTTATGATTTTGGTTTAACAGCAGGTATATTGCCATTCGGAAAAGTTCAAGCCGAAGTAGGAATTGATTATTTATCTATGGGTGACAATGTTTATGATGTACATCCTATTTATTTTAATGCTAAAGTTGGCATCCCTGAAGATTCATTATTTAAAGGCGCACCTGCAATTGCCGTTGGGGCTTACAATTTTGGGACTAAATCCAGCCTGACCAATTACAACATGGTTTATGGACTAATTGCTAAAACAATTCCGGTTGTTGGTCGTATTTCAGTTGGGTATTATACCGGCAACAAAAATTTACTCGTTGATGAAAACGGGAAAGCATCAAACTCTGGTTTACTTCTTTCGTGGGACAGAGCAATGACAGAAATTTCTGACAAATTATGGTTGGCAGTAGATTATCAGGGAGGTAAAAATTATTTAGATGCATTAAACTTGGGTTTCTCATGGGCTTTTTCTAAAAATGTGTCCATAATTTTTGCTTATGATATTTACAATAACAAAAATGCAATTTACAACTCAACCAATACAAATGCAAATTCATTTACAACACAGTTAGATATAAACCTATAAAAGTGATTTACTAAATCATTTGGGTTAAAATAGTTTAGTTTTCTAAGTATAAAAAAAAGAATACATAATAATTTAACAAAAAAAATATGAGTAAAATAGTAGAACTCCCTTTAAAGGGACGATATTTTTCAAGAATTCTTGAGAATATATCAAAACCGAAAGATTGGAAACTTTTTGCAACAATCATGACTGGCAAAATGTTAGGATTAATCGCAGTTATAGCTGCAATGATATTTCTTCCAAATATAATTGGAGGTACTCCTGCTCATGCTGCTGACACTTATACAGCTCACGAAACAGCTGTAATTAATTCACTTAATACAGTTTGGACACTTGTAGCTGCATTCTTGGTTTTTGGTATGCAAGCAGGATTTGTGATGCTCGAAGCCGGTTTTGCCAGAAAACGCGAAACTGTAAATATCTTGGTAGAATGTGTGCTCGACACAGCTATTTGTGGTATTTCATTCTGGGCAATTGGTTATGCATTTATGTTTGGTGCAGGAAATGGTTTTATTGGACAACAATATTTCTTTTTACAAAATGTACCTGCTACTTATGGTTCAACCGGCGTGGCCATTTTAGCGCATTGGATTTTCCAATTTGCATTTGCCGATACTGCTTCTACCATTACTTCAGGTGCAATGATCGGACGTACAAGTTTCCGTGGCGATATCATTTACAGTATCTTCGTTACAGCACTTATTTATCCAATTATTGGTCACTGGGCTTGGGGACCTGACGGTTTCTTAGCACTTATGGGAACTCCCGGACATTTCATGCCTTCATTGGGTCAACCTTTCCGCGATTTTGCAGGTTCTTCAGTTGTTCACACCATTGGTGGTATGGTTTCATTAGCCGGAGCAATTGTATTGGGACCACGTATTGGTCGTATATTCTTACGCGATGACAAAAAGCGAGGCGGTTTGCCTGCAGCTCACAGCTTACCTTTAGCTACAATCGGTGCTTTCTTATTGTGGTTCGGTTGGTACGGTTTCAATCCGGGAAGTACTCTTTCAGCAATGGATTTTGAAGGAATTGGACGTGTAGCTGCCAATACCACGCTTGCAGCTTGTACAGGATCTTTGGCAACCATGCTTTGTGCACTTTGGATTGGACCTTTTAAAGGAAAATTTGATACCGGTTTTGCATTAAACGGAATGCTGGCTGGACTTGTAGCTATTACTGCACCTTGTTATTGGGTTTCTCCATTCGGATCGGTAATAATTGGATTGGTTGCAGGATTGGTTGTATTTGGAGGTGTTTATTTTATGGAATTCTTACGAATTGATGATCCTGTTGGTGCTGTCTCAGTACACGGTTTCGCTGGAATTTGGGGAACTTTATCACTCGGATTATTTGCAAGCGGACAATTTGGTTCTACTGGACCATTGGGAGCTGACAATACTTCTGTTGTTAAAGGACTATTTTATGGCGGTGGTTTTGACGTTCTAAAGGCACAAGCAATTGGTAGTTTTACCATTACAGCAGCGACTTTATTGGTTTCATTTATAGTAATGTTTGCCGTTAGCAAATTACCATATCCGTATAAATTGCGTGTTGAACCGGAAGGTGAAACCGGTCCTGGTGGGCTGGATGTTTGGGAACATGGTGCTGAAGCTTATACGAATTAATTTATATAATATTGAATTTGAAATAGGAGAACTAAAAACCCCTATTTTAAAAATCAATTAATTTCTAAAAAAAAGTAGCTAAATTCTCAATCAAATGAATTAATTTTGAAATTCACAGGGAATCAAACTCAAAAATTATTAATTTATTAATTTATTAATCATTATGAAAAAAATAGAAGCAATTATCAGACGCTCAAAATTCGATGAAGTTAAAGCAGCGTTACATGCCATTGATATAGATTTTTTTACTTATACTGAAACTTTTGGAGTAGGAAACGAAAGAAAAAAGAAAGATGTTTTTCGCGGGTCTTCAAATACAGATTTTATTTCCCGCCTATCATTATCCATTGTCGTTCGTGATATAAATTTGAAGAAAACAATTGAATGTTTGTTGAATACAGCATATACCGGCGAAATTGGTGACGGTAAAATATTTGTATCTACAATCGAGGAATCTTATCGTATCAGAACCGGCGAAAGTGGAGATGAATCTTTATATATGAAAGAATAAATTTCTCATTTATAATGAGGATAAATGATTGAATTTGTGGAATTTATTGCGATGGTAAGCTATAAATTTATTTATTGATTTACAGTAGTATTATTCCACTTTTCAACGTATAGATTCTTACATATTAAACTCAAACACGGTGAAACTGCTTACCACTAATCTGTGTTTTTTTAGTTTTATTGTTTTGTACAGGCTATTTCTCACGAAATAGCCTGTCTGTATTTTGATACTAAAAAAAACGTTTAAAATAAAATTATTATCTTTTTGGAATTTTTCAAAGGAAAAGATGCATTTGTCAATAATAATTACAAAATTATGAACAATAATATCGTATTATATGTTATTTTCTTACAAATATATGATATTATATGAAATATATTATCATTTTGATTTGTAATATAAAGATAAAATCATACTTTTGCACTCGATTTACAAAAAGACATAAATCAACTCAAAATACACGTATATTGTAAATCGTATTTGAGTAATTTAAAACAAAATAAAATTAGATAAAGGAAAGTTGAAACATTTCACCTATCAATAATATAACCTTTCATGAAAAAAATTGAAGCAGTTATTCGCAAGTCAAAATTTGAAGATGTAAAACAAGCATTATACGATGCCGGCATCGAATGGTTTTCATACTGGGACATTACCGGATTAGGGAAATCAACTGAAGAACAAATTGTTAGAGGTCAGGCTTTTCAATCGAGCTATATTCACAGAAGAATGATTTCTATAGTGGTACGTGACATTAACTTAGACAAAACACTCGAAGCTATTCTAAATTCAGCCTGGACAGGTGAAACCGGTGATGGAAAAATTTTCATTTACGACATTCAAGATACTATTCGCATTCGAACTCGCGAATCGGGACCTGAAGCATTATTCAACAAAGAATAAAAGAAAGAATTATTGATTATTTATTTTAGATTATTCAAATGAAGAAATATATCCTATTGATAATGAACTTATTGACAATTTTTTATTCAACTCTTTCTGCTCAAAATTCAACTCAACCGGTTGCTCCAAGTGTAAATGCAGGCGATACTGCATGGATGATAGTTGCTACTGCATTCGTATTATTAATGTCTATTCCCGGCTTGGCTTTGTTTTATGGTGGTTTAGTTCGGCGTAAAAACGTGTTGAACGTTTTTATGCAAGTATTTATTATTGTTGCTATTGTAAGTATAGAATGGGTAATTTGCGGATACAGTTTATCTTTTGGTAGTTCAAAGGGATTCCTTTCTCCTTTTATTGGTGGCTTTGATTGGGCATTTTTAAATAATATCAAAATCACTGATCTCAGTCCGTATTTTATTTCTCACTCACAAATCGGATTAGATGGTCATGTTACCGGTACTATACCACATATCATATTTATTATGTATCAATGTATGTTTGCTGTAATTACCCCGGCTTTAATTATTGGTGCTTTTGCTGAACGTATTAGCTTTAAAGGATTTTTTGTCTTCACTATATTATGGTCTATTTTCGTATATAATCCTGTGGCACACTGGGTCTGGTCAGTTGATGGATGGCTGTTTAAACTTGGAGCTTTAGATTTTGCTGGCGGAACAGTTGTTCATATCAATGCCGGTATTGCTGCCATTGTAACAGCAATCATGCTTGGAAAACGCCGAGATTACAAACGTCACGCTATACCACCTCACAACATAACTTATGTGGTAATGGGAGCCGGTTTACTTTGGGTCGGTTGGTTTGGATTTAATGCAGGAAGTGGGCTTGCTGCTGATGGACTTGCTGGAAATGCTCTAATGGTAACGCATATTGCTGCGGCCGCTGCGGCTTTAACATGGTTCATAATGGATTGGTTTATAGATAAAAGACCAACTGTTGTAGGAATTAGTACCGGTGCAGTTGCCGGTTTGGTTGCAATCACTCCCGCAGCCGGATTTGTAGGCATTCCCGGAGCATTGGTTATTGGTATGGTTGTTTCAATTGTTTGTTTCTGCATGGTTGCTTATGTTAAACCAAAATTAGGATATGATGATTCTTTAGATGCGTTTGGTGTTCATGGAATCGGTGGTATAATCGGCGCTATTTTAACAGGTGTATTTGCATCTCCATTAATTCAATCGGCTTATAGTGGTGCAATTTATGGAAATTTTCATCAAGTTTTAGTCCAATTGATTGCTGTATTTTCGATTATAATTTATTCAGGAATCGGAACATTTATATTGTTTAAAATTACAGAGAAACTCGTCGGAATTCGTGCTTCTGATAAGCATGAAGCAATTGGATTGGATGAAACTCAACATGGAGAAACCGCCTATAATAATTTCGATTAATTTTCAATAAATATTTTTGTACTATAAAGGATTTAACAACTAATTTAACTTATGAATCAAAGATTTAAAACATCGTTTTGAGATTAATAGTATCAGATTATAATAAACATTTATTACTACCTTTGTAAACCAAAAATTTTAAATTTATTATAATCTGATAAGAATATATCTCTGTTCAATGATTTTAATTTATCATTTATATAATAGGTTTAATTTCAATCTGACATATATTTATCTATTATTGTTTCATATTAAAACATAATCATCTTTTTTTTCATAAAGACATTTATTTCAGCTATATGATTTTCATTTTTACTAATTTTGCATAGATTTTATTACAATACGATAGATTTAAGTCGAAAAATGAAAAATTTGAATAAAAATAACCCTCAAAAAATAAAATTATGTCATCATTAAGATTTAAAGCAGTAGAAGAAGCTTTTAAGAAAAAAGCAATCGTAGTTACACCTCCATCAAAGTTCACTTCCGATTATTATGGAAAATCTGTTTTCAATCGTGCCACAATGGCAAAATATCTTTCCAAAGACACATTGAAAGAACTTAAAAACGTAATTGACAAAGGAGCCACTCTGAATCTTACCATTGCAAATGATGTAGCGGCAGGTATGAGAATGTGGGCGATGGATTTAGGGGCAACTCATTACACACACTGGTTTCAACCATTAACCGATGGAACAGCAGAAAAACATGACTCGTTTATTGATTATGTAGGTGCTCCAGGTGAAACAGTCATCGAAGATTTTTCAGGAAAACTTCTTGCTCAACAAGAACCAGATGCATCTTCTTTCCCAAGTGGAGGAATTCGCAGCACATTCGAAGCACGGGGTTATACTGCATGGGATCCTTCATCCCCGGCATTTGTAGTTGACGACACATTGGTTATACCTACAATTTTCATTTCTTACACTGGAGAATCGCTTGACTTAAAAGCTCCTTTATTGAAAGCGTTGAGTGCTGTTGACAAAGCAGCAACTGCAGTTTGTCAAATGTTCGATCCAAGTGTAAAGAAAGTGTTATCATTTTTAGGTTGGGAGCAAGAATATTTCTTGGTTGATGAAGGTTTGTACGCAACTCGTCCGGACTTAGTGTTAACCGGTCGTACTTTATTGGGACATGAATCAGCAAAAAACCAACAATTGGATGATCATTATTTTGGTTCTGTTCCAAGTCGTGTGGCTGCATATATGAAAGATATAGAATTTGAAGCTTACAAATATGGAATCCCTGCTAAAACCCGTCACAACGAGGTTGCACCAAACCAATTTGAGTTAGCTCCAATCTTTGGAGAATGCAACTTATCTGTTGACCAAAACTTATTGATGATGTCCATCATGAAAAAAGTTGCACGTCGTCATGGATTTCGTTTGTTGTTACACGAAAAACCATTTGCCGGTATTAACGGCTCAGGTAAACACAATAACTGGTCGCTTGGAACTGATACCGGTGTTGGATTATTCACACCGGGCAAAACACCTGAGGAAAATCTACAATTCGTTACATTCCTTGTAAACACATTGATGGCTGTTTATAAACATAATGCTTTATTGAAAGCCTCAATTATGACTGCTCAAAATGCTCACCGTTTGGGAGCAAACGAAGCACCACCGGCAATTGTTTCAGCATTCATTGGAACTCAATTGACAGCCATTCTTGATAAACTGGAAAACAGTACAAGTGAAGAAGCAATAGTTGTAAGTGCTAAAAAAAAATTAAGTTTAGGTATTGCACATATTCCTGAAGTATTCCTTGACAATACTGACCGTAACCGTACTTCACCATTTGCTTTTACCGGAAACCGGTTTGAATTCAGAGCTGTTGGCTCTTCTGCAAACTGTTCGTCGGCTATGGCAACCCTGAATGCTGCTGTTGCTGCTCAATTAACCGAATTTAAATCTGAAGTAGATGCTAAAATCGCTGCCGGTTCAACCAAAGAGAAAGCAATTTTTGATGTTATCAAATCATATATTAAAGCTTCAAAAGCTATTCGTTTTGATGGAAACGGTTACAGCGAAGAATGGAAACTCGAAGCTGCTGAACGTGGATTGGATTGTGAAACAAGCGTACCAAAAATTATAAAAGCATACACTTCAAAATCAAGCATTGAGTTATTCAAATCAACTGGTGTATTATCGGCAGTTGAACTTCATGCCCGAAATGAAGTCAAATGGGAAACTTATAACAAAAAGATTCAAATTGAATCACGTGTTTTGGGTGACTTGGCAATCAATCATATTATTCCAATTGCTACACGATATCAATCATTCTTGTTAGAAAATGTCTATAAAATAAAAGCTGTATATTCTGTAGAAAAAGCCGAAAAATTAGGAAAACTCGATTCAGCACTTATAGAAGAAATAGCAGAACATATCTCCGTTATCAAAATAAATGTTGACGCAATGGTTGAAGCGCGCAAAGTTGCGAATAAAATCGACAGCGAATATGAAAAAGCATTGTCATACCATGACGATGTTTTACCCTATTTTGATATCATTCGTTATCATGCGGACAAACTCGAAATGATTGTTGACGATGAAATGTGGACTTTGCCTAAGTATAGAGAATTGCTATTTATCAGATAGATCAAAGGTATTTATCCATTCTCAAAAATTAAGAATAGTGGGAGAACCTTTTAGGATTTCCCACTATTTTGCCACTATACAACAAAACTAATTAACACGAAAATCAACTAAGAGAGACCGATTTAAAAGCGTATAAAATAAGAATAAAAGTTATGACAATCCCAAAACTTACAGACGAATATGAGCAGAAATCGCTTTATTCATCTCAAAACGAGCACGATGCCTGTGGTGTCGGTTTGGTATTAAGTCTTCACGGCGAGAAATCGCACGATATAATTGAGAACGGGTTACAAGTTCTCGAAAACATGGTTCATCGCGGAGCCGAGAGTGCCGACAATAAAACCGGTGATGGAGCCGGAATTCTACTTCAAATACCTCATGAATTTATTTTACTTCAAGGGATTCCTGTTCCCGCTAAAGGAAAATATGGCACAGGTCTTGTCTTTTTTCCTAAAGATGCTAAAAAAACAGAACTTTGCCTTAATGTAATCAAAGATAATGTTGAAAAAGAAGGTTTAAAACTTCTTGCTATTCGCGATGTTCCTGTAAATAGCGACATTTTGGGAGAAATTTCTGCCTCCAATGAGCCACAAATTAAACAAATCTTTGTTACAGGTGCTACTTCACAAGAAGAACTTGAACACAAACTATATGTGGTTCGTAAAAAAATAGAGAATTCAATTTACAAATTAAATATATCCAAAGAACGCAGTTTTTATATTGTAAGTCTTTCTACTAAACAAATGATTTACAAAGGAATGCTTACTTCACTTCAACTGCGTAAATATTTTCCGGATTTATCAAATCCGAATTTCACCAGTGGAATTGCGTTGGTACACGCACGTTTCAGCACAAACACATTTCCTACATGGGATTTGGCACAGCCATTCCGTATGTTGGGACACAATGGCGAAATTAATACTATTCGTGGTAACCGTCAGTGGATGGAATCACGCGAGAGTGTGTTGAAATCTGATCAGCTTGGTAATTTACAAGAACTTTACCCAATTGTTCAACCCGGCATGAGCGATAGTGCCACGTTGGACAATGTACTTGAGTTCCTTGTAATGTCAGGTAAGAGTTTACCACATGCTATGGCTATGTTGGTTCCAGAAAGTTGGAATCAAAAAAATCCTATTTCGGATAATTTAAGAGCTTTCTACGAATATCACAGTACTTTCATGGAACCATGGGATGGCCCTGCAACCTTGCTTTTCAGCGATGGTCGTTATGCCGGTGGTATGTTGGACAGAAATGGTTTGCGTCCTGCACGTTATCTTGT
Source organism: Paludibacter sp. (assembly GCA_017882285.1). Lineage (GTDB taxonomy): Bacteria > Bacteroidota > Bacteroidia > Bacteroidales > Paludibacteraceae > Paludibacter. The sequence goes on from JADGPS010000005.1 coordinate 68,290, forward strand.
AACTCATGATGATTTAATGATAATTGCATCCGAAACCGGAACCATTGAGTTCGAACCTTCACGTATCAAGGCAAAAGGTCGTTTAAAACCCGGCAAAATGCTTATGGTTGACACTGAATTAGGACAAATTTTTTACGATCAGGAATTGAAAGAAGGCTTAGCTAAAGCTTTCCCTTATCGCGAATGGTTAAATAAAAATTGTATAAATCTCGATGATATTTCTTCGGGTAGAAATGTAAAAAATGATTTGAATGATTATCAAACATTGCTTCATGCATTTGCTTATTCAAAAGAAGATTTGGAAAGATTGATTCTTCCGATGGCAATTGATGGTTTTGAACCAACTTCATCGATGGGTAATGATGTGGCTTTGTCGATTTTCTCTGATAAACCTCAACGCTTGTTCAACTATTTCCGTCAACAATTTGCTCAGGTAACCAACCCGCCGATTGATCCGATTCGTGAAGAGTTGGTTATGTCGTTAACCGGCTATGTAGGTTCTGTTCATCAAAACTTACTCGAACCAGCTCATGAAATTTGTAAGATGGTAAAATTAAAAAGTCCGGTTCTTACAAATACGCAATTTGACATTTTGCTAAACTTACAATATAAAGGTTTTTCAACCATTTCATTACCAATGCTTTTTGATCCGAAATTGGGAGCTGCAGGTCTTGAAAAGGCTATTCAGGAACTTTGTCTGTCGGTTGAAAAAGCCGTTGACGATGGTAAAAACTATATTGTATTAAGCGACCGGGGTGTTGATGCTACCCATGCGCCAATTCCGTCACTTTTAGCTGTATCGGCTGTGCATCTTTATTTGGTACAGAAAAGAAAAAGAATGCAGATTGACATCGTGGTAGAATCAGCTGAACCACGTGAAGTAATGCACTTTGCACTTTTATTCGGATTTGGAGCTAATGCCGTTAATCCATACATGGTTTTCGCTATTATAAACGATAGAATCAAAGCCGGAGACATTCAAATGGACTTGGAAACAGCTAAAAAACATTACATTAAAGCTGTAAATAAAGGCTTATTAAAAGTATTATCAAAAATGGGTAACTCAACCTTGAGAAGTTATCGTGGAGCTCACATTTTTGAAGCAATTGGAATATCATCTGCATTTTTGGATAAATATTTTAAAGGTATTTCATCGGCTATCGAGGGTATTGACATGGAGGATATTGCAAATGAAGTAATTAAACCTCATACGGAAGCGTTTTTTCCACAAGAAGGTGATACCACCCAATTAAAAAATCTTGGCCAGTACGCCTATCGTAATGATGGAGAAAAACATGCCTGGAATCCCGAAACGATTGCACGATTGCAAATTGCAACAAAGACAAATAGTTACGAAAAATTTAAAGAATACACAAAAACTGTTGACGAAAAACCAACACCTATTTTCATTCGCGATTTGATGGATTACAAACGTAATCCGATTGATATCAACGAAGTAGAACCGATTGAAAAAATCATGAAACGCTTCGTAACCGGAGCTATGTCGTATGGTTCCATTAGTCGTGAAGCGCACGAAGCAATGGCAATAGCCATGAACCTGATTGGCGGACGAAGTAATACCGGTGAAGGTGGGGAAGATCCTGAACGGTACAAAAAACGCGAAGATGGTTTAAGCACACGAAGTGCTATTAAACAAGTTGCTTCCGGACGATTTGGTGTTACAGCTGAATATCTGGTTAATGCCGATGAAATTCAGATTAAGATTGCACAGGGAGCAAAACCGGGCGAAGGCGGACAGTTGCCGGGACATAAAGTGGATAAAATCATAGCTAAAACCCGTCACTCTATACCGGGAATTTCATTGATTTCACCTCCGCCTCATCACGATATTTATTCAATTGAAGATTTGGCACAACTTATATTCGATTTGAAAAATATCAATCCTTCGGCTACAATCAGTGTAAAACTGGTATCGGAAACCGGAGTTGGAACGATTGCTGCAGGAGTTGCCAAAGCTAAAGCTGATTTAATTTTAATCAGCGGCGCTGAAGGTGGAACTGGTGCAAGTCCATCAAGTTCAATCAAACATGCCGGACTTCCGGTAGAAATCGGTTTGGCTGAAACGCAACAAACTCTTGTACTGAACAACTTGCGTGGGCAGGTGCGCCTACAAACCGACGGACAGTTGAAAACAGGACGCGACATTATAATTGCAGCTTTATTAGGAGCTGAAGAATATGGTTTTGCAACCAGCGCGCTGATCATACTTGGTTGTGTGATGATGCGTAAGTGTCATTTAAATACATGTCCGGTAGGCGTTGCCACCCAGGACGAAATACTGCGTAAACATTTTGTTGGAAAATACGAATATCTTGTCAATTTCTTTCATTTCATGGCACAAGATGTTCGCGAACACTTAGCCGAAATGGGTTATCGAACCATGGATGAAATAATTGGACATGCTGAATTGTTGGAACGGAAAAACATTGAATACAGCAATTCAAAATTGAAAAAAGTGGATCTGTCAAAAATCATGTTCGTACCAGGTAAAGAATCAAATTCAGCTCTTCGTCATGTGAAAAATCAGGATCATAAAATTGAAAACGTTTTGGATCATGAATTGATAAAAAAATCACTTCCGGCTCTGGATTTATGTATGCCGATTGAAATCAAAAGCAAAATTAAGAATACCGATAGAGCAGTTGGCGCCATGCTTTCGGGCGAAATTGCAAAACGTTATGGACAAGTCGGTTTGCCTAATGATACGATTAAAGCTTATTTCACAGGCTCTGCCGGACAAAGTTTCGGTGCATTCCTGAGTAAAGGTGTATTTTTCAAACTCGAAGGTGAAACAAACGATTACCTTGGGAAAGGCCTCTCGGGAGGAAAAATTGTAGTTGTGGCTCCAAAAGAAAGCACATTTAAACCCGAAGAGAACATTATTGCCGGTAATACCAGTTTATATGGTGCAACTTCAGGAGAAGTATATATTAATGGTGTGGTTGGTGAACGTTTCTGTGTGCGTAATTCAGGTGCAATTGCCGTTGTGGAAGGTGCCGGCGATCACTGTTGCGAATATATGACAGGTGGGCGTACGGTAGTTCTCGGACCGACCGGACGAAACTTTGCAGCCGGAATGAGTGGTGGTGTGGCTTATGTTCTTGATGAAGCAGGAAATTTCGACTTTTTCTGTAACATGGAAATGGTTGAACTTTCGCTTATTGAAGATAGTCACGATAGTAAAGAATTACACGGATTTATTTCCAATCACTATAAATACACTGAAAGTAAACTTGCCAAAGAAATTTTGGACAACTGGAGCAATTATGTTGATAAATTCAAGAAAATTGTTCCTATTGAATACAAAAAAGTATTACAGGAAGAAAAGATGGAAGCTATCAACAGGAAAATTGCACAAGTTGAACGCGATTATTAATACAGCCCCTAACCCCCTGAAGGGGGAATATCAGTTGAGTAGGAAATTAGGGGAATAAACAATGGAATAAAATAATAACTATAAATATAGCTAATCTTAAGTTCCCCTTTAGGGGGATTTAGGGGGCTTCAAAATCATGGGAAATCCGAAAGCATTTATAAATATACCCCGCAAAGAAGCAGGTTATAGACCATTATTTGAGCGTGTTACCGACTTTGGAGAAGTCGAACAAACTTTAAATCGTGAAGACCGTAAATTACAGGCTTCGCGTTGTATGGATTGTGGCATCCCATTTTGCCACTGGGGATGTCCTTTGGGAAATAAAATGCCGGAATGGCAAGACCTTATTTACAAAAATCAATGGAAAGAAGCGGTTGAAAATTTACATGAAACCAATAATTTTCCAGATTTTACTGGTCGGATTTGTCCTGCACCCTGTGAAAAATCGTGTGTTTTGACATTACACGATGCACCTGTTACTATTCGTGAAAATGAAGCAGCAGTCACTGAAGTTGCTTTCATCGAAGGAATGATTAAAGCCAAACCACCTAAAACCCGTACCGGTAAGAAAGTGGTCATAATTGGCTCAGGACCTTCTGGATTAGCAGCTGCTCAACAGTTGAATCGAAAAGGACATCTTGTAACAGTTTTTGAAAAAAATAACGGGTTAGGAGGATTACTTCGGTATGGAATTCCAAACTTCAAATTAAATAAAAATATCATCGATCGTCGTTTGGCTTTACTGGTCGAAGAGGGTATCGAATTCAAAACCAATACCGAAATCGGTAAAGACATTTCAGGAAAAGAAATTATGAAAAGTTTTGATGCTGTTTGCATTGCAGTTGGTGCCGGTCATCCCCGCGATATAAATCCTGAAGGTCGTAATTTGAAAGGAATTTATTTTGCTATGGAATTTCTTAGTCAACAAAACCAACTCATTATAGGTGAGCCCGTTGATGATAAAAATTTAATTTCAGCAAAAGATAAACATGTATTAGTGATTGGCGGTGGTGATACCGGTTCTGATTGTGTGGGAACATCCATTCGTCAGGGAGCTGTCAAAGTTACTCAGATTGAAATTTTGCC
>JADGPS010000076.1 GCA_017882285.1 Paludibacter sp.
TTTCTCCATCGGGGCAAAGGGAGGAATTTCCCTCTCTTGCTCTGAAAAAATAACTATACTATCTGGCCATCAAAGTTGCATTTACTAATTGAATTTAGAATATTCAAAAACCAATTGTAATATTTTTTCCTCCCCTTTAGGTGTCGGGGTCTACATCACCACTTCCACCTTGTAAGTCCCTCCAACAGGCATCAAAGGAATTATATTTCCATCGATGGTTTTTCCATCAATTTTAATAGACGAAACACCTTTCATCGAACCGTTTGGATTTTTCACTTCAATATGATAAGTTGTACCACGAAACTTACGAGTTACATTAAAGCCTTTCCACTCAGCCGGAATACAAGGATCGACCATCAATCCATCGTAACTTGGCCGGATTCCCAAAATGAATTGGGTTATGGCATAAAAGTTCCACGAAGCTGTACCTGTTAACCAGGAGTTTTTAGCCTCGCCGGGGAGAAAAGCATCTTTTCCGGCTATCATTTGCGCATAAACATATGGTTCTGTTTTGTGTAAATCGCTTATTTCTTCGAGATACGACGGACAAATCTTGCGAAAATACTCCCATGCCCGATCGCCACGACCTTGCACGGTTTCGCCGATCATAATCCATGGATTATTATGGCAGAAAACGCCGGCATTTTCTTTATAACCAGCAGGGTAACTCGAAATTTCGCCGTATTCGATATAATATTTTGTATATGCAGGATTGTTCAGTACAATACCATGTTCGCAATCTAATCGCTCTTTTACCGAGTCGAGGGCTTTAGCTACCAGTCCTTCTTCCAATCCAATTCCGGCCATAGTACACCAACCATTCGATTCGATAAATATTTTGCCTTCTTCGTTTTCGTTTGAACCAACTTTTCGTCCGTAATAATCGTAGGCACGGATAAACCATTCACCATCCCAACCGAATTTTTTCACGGCTTCTACCATAGTATCGATATGCTGTTGAGCACGGTCTACCTCTGCATTATTACCAATTTTCCTGCATAATTCTACATAATCGCGGCCATAAACCACAAAAAGTCCGGCTATCATTAAACTTTGAGCCTGTGAACCTTCCGATTTATTTTCGGTAGTCTGAAAACTCTCGTTGGGGTCGTTGGAGAAGCAATTAAGATTTAAACAGTCATTCCAGTCAGCACGACCGCTCAAAGGCAAGCCTAAAGGACCAAGATTATTCACAACGTGGTCGAACGAAACTGTCAGGTGGTGGAAAAGCGAAACTTCAGTTCCGGGCTCATTGTCGAAAGGAACCGGTTCATTCAAAATGCCGAAATCACCCGTCTCTTTGATATAACTTACCGTTCCAAAGATTAACCATATCGGGTCGTCGTTGAACCCTTGCCCGATTTCGTTATTTCCTTTTTTAGTCAACGGTTGGTATTGATGATAACATCCACCGTCTTGAAACTGGGTGGAAGCAATGTCGATAATGCGTTCGCGGGCCCGTTCGGGAATTTGATGCACAAAGCCCACCAAATCCTGGTTGGAATCGCGGAAACCCATTCCACGGCCGATTCCACTTTCGAAAAACGATGCTGAACGTGAGAAACAGAAGGTAATCATACATTGGTACTGATTCCAAATGTTCACCATGCGATCCAGTTTTTCTTCACCTGTTTTCACCGTGAAAACATTCAGCAAGTTATCCCAATAGGAACGCAATTCGGCCAAAGCAGCATCTACTTTTTCGGCCGTATCGAAACGGGCAATGGTAGCTTTTGCCTTGGTTTTATTGATAATCCCTTTGCTTTCCCATTTTTCATCATCGGCATTTTCAACATAACCCAACACAAAAACCAGATCTTTCGATTCGCCGGGCTTTAACACAACTTCCATGTAATGCGAAGCTATGGGTGACCAACCGTGAGCCACCGAATTACGTGGAGCGCCTTCGAGCACCGTTTGCGGTTCGTCGAAGCCATTGTACAATCCAAAAAATGTTTCGCGGTCGGAATCAAAACCCTGCATGGGCTCATTCACCGAATAAAAGGCATAATGATCGCGACGCTCTTTGTATTCTGTTTTGTGATAAATCACCGAATCTTCAATTTCCACTTCTCCTGTAGAGAAGTTGCGTTGGAAATTTTCCATGTCAGTAGCAGCATTCCACAAACACCACTCAACGAAAGAAAATATCTTCAGTTTCTTAACTTCATTAGTCGTATTTCGTAATGTAAGTTTTTGAACTTCTGCCCAGGTTTTAAGCGGCACAAAATAAAGGGATTCAGCTTCAACGCCATTTTTCACTCCTTTTATGATGGTATAATTCATCCCGTGGCGGCATTCGTAGCTGTCCAATTCCGTTTTGCAAGGCTTCCAGCCCGGACTCCAAACCGATTCACCATCGTTGATGTAAAAATATTTTCCACCACTGTCCATCGGAACATTGTTGTACCGATAACGCGTGATACGGCGGAATTTGGCATCTTTATAGAAAGAATATCCTCCGCCGGTGTTGGAAATTAAGCTGAAAAAATCTTCATTGCCCAAATAGTTAATCCATGGCCAGGGTGTACGAGGGTTTGTAATGACGTATTCACGTCTGCTGTCGTCGAAATGTCCGTATTTCATCTTTATAAATTATTTATTCAATATCTTTTTGTTTTAATAAGCACTTGTCCCACATCCAACGTGAATATTCCTATTTGTATATCAAAATATTCTTTTTAAATCTCTTATTAGAAAACTGTTTGTAATCTTAAAGTTTATCAACCAGCAGAAAAACTGCGCTCCAGGGTTGAAGAGTGACTCTTATTCCATTGACAGTTAAAGCTGATTTGGCTTTCAATGTCGCATAATCGGAAGGACCGCCAGCTACACCGGTAGGACCTGAACCATTGACCAATACTTTGCGCGAAAAATCGCCATTATCGTTGCTTCCCTCCAACGAATACCAGTAAAAACGGGTGCCTAAATGGAAATTAGTAAACTTCACCTGAATAGTTTGAGCAGCCCCTGATGTATTCACTAATGTAATATTTCCTTGTCCTGACGTATAAGTTGATGCGTAGGCTCTTACTAAATCTGTTCCGGTAGATGTTGAACCAACCATACGGTCGCCAATGCATTTTTGAAAATAATACATATAATAAAACGATGGACGTGGCGTCCATTTAGCAACGCCTTCCGCCGCATCACCGGTACTGAAAAGTCCATGATCGTTACCACTGTCCCAACCATTGTATAAATCCCAACGTGCAGACAACCCAAAATTATTTTTAAGTGCTTCGCCCTGAATAATTACTGCAAATGTTCCACTGGTATTCGAAACCTGTTGTTTTGAGTCTTTCGCCCACATATTCCATTCGGTAAAGGCAATTGGTTTTAGTGTGCCACCATTTGCTGTTATTTCATTTTTCATAAAGTTCATCATGGTGGTAGGCACTGTCAAAGCCGAATTCAGTACTGTAGAAGCTGTCGAATTCTCGTTATATGGAGTTATATAGTTGTGTCCGATATAGAAATCGGGAACATTATTAGTACCGGGAATCATGGTTGAATTCCATGTTTTTGTAATCGTTGGTTGCCACGAAGATGTGGCTGATTCTTGCACAACGGCGCCAATATAAATTGTTTTTCCGATTTCTGCAGCTGCTTTTTTCATCGAATCGGCAAAAACAACAAAATGTTTGGCATAAAGTCCACCAGTCAAAAGTTCAGGTTGGCCATCTTTGTTTGCATCAGTATCAATACGATATCCCCATTCCCAATCTGCATAGCACTCATTTCCAACTTCCCAGTACTTCGTACGACCGTTGTCATAACGTACCCAGTCAGCAGCTAAATGTGCTGCTGTTGCAACCGGGTTGGCACTTGTACCGTAACGGGCATATCCATAATTTACAGTAATAATTCCCTGACTCTTTGTTTGTTGCAAAACGGAATAATAATCATCCAACGTACCTTGCCAACTATTGGCTGTTTTGCCATAAGTGTACAAACCTGAGGTTTGATAAGTTCCATCAGCTTTTTTCAAACGTGTAGGAGCATCAGCCGGTGGTTGATCCTGATTGCAATTCCAAAAATGACAATCGCTGCCACTTCCGGCCGGCCAACGAATGATATTAGGTTTTAAGTTGGTAAGATGCTTGATAAATATCGGCTCGTTGTACATTCTCGTCATCCAGTTATTGGCATTGTGGCCAAAAATTGTCAACGGGATTTTTGTGAGCACATTCGAAGCGTCTACTGTAATGATGGTTGTTGGAGCTGTAGTTGTAATAACAGTTTCGGTATATGCCGGCGCCACATATGTTTTAGCTTGCCATTCGTTCAGGAAAAATCCCATGGTTGGAGCAATTGGAGGATTAACAGGTTCTTTAAAAGTTGGTTTATCAACAATTGGCTTATCTATTATTTCCGGTTCTTTTTCTTTACATGATAATAACACCATCGACGATAAGTAAAAGGCTATAATAAATGTAGTTGATAATATTATATTTAATTTCTTCATTCCCTGTTAGTTTTAGATAAACGAATAATTCATTTAATTTTCAATTGAAAACTATCGCCTTAGGTTTATTCCTTTGTTTTCAGAACAAACTTTTGTTGATGCTCTGTTTTACAAGCGTTATTTTTTATCTGATTTACTGCTTCTTAATATATCTAAATCAGTAGCAATTTCCTTCATTTTAGTTTCATTCAGCGGATACATAAACATGAAGAGGACACCAAGAAATGTTCCAAGCCTTTAAAAGCAGACTTAAGAATAACTCTACCCCCAAAAGGGGAGTAGAGTAGTTAGTATTTATTTGGCAATGTTTCTTTTCAAATTAAGTTGTTCCGAGTTTTCCTTTACTTTCTTATCAGAAAGGGGATAGAACATCATACCAACAAAAGCAAGGACACAACACACAGCCGGCATTAAACTAATCATGATATGTTCACCAAAAAGAGTTTCAGAACTTTGTACTAATGCATCCGGAGCATATTTGTAGATTGCAAGAATCCAGCCACTCATTGCCGAGCCTAATGCCCAACCCAGTTTTTGAGACATAGAAGAGGAAGAGAAAATCAAGCCCGTAGCACGACGGCCTGTAATCAGTTCCTGATGATCCACAATGTCGGCAAACATCGACCACAATAATGGCAGAACATAACCGGCAAAAAGCGAAATCATGAACTGAAAGGATAGAAACCAGGTAACATTGTTTGGTATATAATAAAAAACAACACTTAATATTCCTGCAATTAACATAGCAATCATATATGTTCTTTTCTTACCGTATTTTGCAGAAACCGAAGGTGCAATCATTACGCCTATCAGGTTGGCAGCCTGACCCACAAGAAAATAAATAGTAGTCATATCCCAACCTGTTCCTACCATTTTATAGCTGGATTTTACATAATCTCTAAAAAAATAGATAGCAACACTGTCGCGGACAGCATTGAAAAGCAAAGCAGCCAGACCGGTGGCAACCAAAATCCACCATGGGGCATTGTGGAACAAATTTTTTAAATCCTGCTTAACCGTAACATTTCCTTCGCTTTCAATTTGGACTACTCTTTCTTTAGTCCAGCTGAAACAAAACAAAAACAAGACAACACAAATAATTCCTATCGTTCCTACTCCCATTACCCAGCCAACTGCTGAAGTACTAACTGAGGAATGTGCGGCATGTGTAGCTTTGGCAACAGCAGCGGAATCAAATGTTTTAGAAAAAAAGTCGATAAGAGGTTGCAGTAACATGAAGGTTACAAAACTACCAATAAATGCAAATGACATGCGATATGAAGAGAGGGAATTTCGCTCTTTAGTATCTGATGAAATAGCTCCAAGTAAGGAAGCATAGGGCACATTAATTAACGAGTACACAATCATCATCAATGAATAAGTAATGTACGCGTAAACTAATTTACCTGTTTGACTAAATTCAGGAGCAAAAAATGTTATGGCACCCATTACAGCAAATGGAATTGCAAACCACAATAGGAACGGACGATATTTACCGTAGCGACTTTTTGTTCTATCGCTTATAATTCCTACAAAAACGTCGAAGAAAGAATCCCATAAACGTGCAACAAGAAACATTGTTCCGGCTGCAGCTGCCGTAATTCCGAAAACATCGGTATAGAAAAACAAAGAATACATTCCAAAAATTTTCCAAAACATGGAAGATGCGGCATCTCCAAAACCGTAACCGATTTTTTCTTTTAAACTGATTTTTTGTAAATTCATATTATTAAATTTGTATTTGATATGGTTAATATATAGAGGTAATTATTTCTAGTTGTTAAATAAATTATGAAAAGTATAATCTTTGGACTATAAATTAATCTTTAATACTCCTAAAATGAAACAGTATTAGATTGTTTCCTTATTTGAATATCTTAAGACACAGCACATCTTGGCCGGGGATTATTGCTTTTAATGGTTTGCGGGTATCTCCTGTGTTTTTCTTCAACCACAAATCACGGATTTTATATAATTCCTTGCCGGTAGTATCGAGGGTTCTATTCGAAAGTGTATCGGTTACGGAGATAGTTTTCCAATTTAATTCAACGCTTTTAGGTGATTTGCTGCGATTTAGCAGACACAATGCCCATTCACCATTTTTAAGAGGTTTCATCCATGTTTCCACGCTGTCTTTCACCGCATGACGGAACCCTTGAATTCCCAACGAATCCTGGTCGATAGCAATTACTTCTTTGTTGGCAAGCACACCCAATGTTTCGGGACTCATCTTACGCAAGTCGTTACCCGAAATAAGCGGAGACGCCATCATACACCACATAGTGAAGTGCGCACGTTCTTCATTCAATGGCATTCCGTTACCCACTTGCATCATATCAGGATCGTTCCAATGACCCGGTCCCGCATATTGACGCAATCCATCCTGTTTGTCCAGAATTTGCATAACACCCCACGATTTCCAGGTTCCATGATCATTAATACAATCGAAGCAATTGTAAATATCTCCGGTCGTTCTCCAAAGATGACCAACTTCTTTAGCCCATTTCCATGGCTTGTTGTCACCCCATTCGCAAAGGCTGAAAACAATAGGTCGTCCAGCTTCGTGAAGTGCATCACGCATAGTTGTGTAAGCACCTTCGGCATTCAGTTTTTCGGTATTGCACCAATCGTATTTCAAATAATCGACTCCCCATTTGGCATACATTAAAGCATCCTGATATTCATGACCACGTCCCGCAGGACGACCACCACACGTTTTGTCTCCGGCGCACGAATAAATTCCGAATTTCAATCCTTTGGAATGAACATAATCTGCCAAAGCTTTTATTCCGGATGGAAAGCGTTGCGGATCGGCCACAATAAATCCAAGACTATCGCGACTTACTTGCCAGCAATCGTCGATGACAACATATTCGTATCCCGCATCTTTCATACCAGAAGAGACCATGGCATCAGCCGTTTCACGAATCAATTTTTCGCTTACATCGCAGGCAAATTTATTCCAACTATTCCAACCCATGGGTGGAGTTTGCGCTAATCCTTGAAATTTCTGAGCTTGAAGCGGAATTAATGAACAAGCTAAAACTGCTAATAATAGCAGATGTTTTGTATTTTTCATAATGTTTTTTATTTTTGGTAAGTTTTATTTTTAGCCACCATTAGTTTGATAGTTTGTACCGAAATAACCGAGCGATAACCATCGGAAGGTGTATTTAGACAATAATCCAATAATTTATCAATGGTTGAAGTTGCCACATGCATCCTAGTGTCGGACGAAGCATAATAAATAAACACTTTTCCATCTTCATCAGCAATCCAGCCATTACTGAATAATACATTTGAAACATCACCAATACGTTCTTCACCTTGTGGAGCCATAAAATGCCCGGCTGGTTCGGCAATCAGTTTAGTAGGATTTTCCAAATCGGTAAGGTAAAGATACAACACATAACGCAATCCGGCAGCGCAATTACGAACACCATGTGCCAAATGCAACCAACCCTTTTCAGTTTTTATTGGGTGTGGTCCTTCTCCATTTTTCAATTCTTTGATCGTATGATAATAACGGAAGTTGATAATTTTTTCTTCTTTTACTTCTGCATGTGTTATATCATCAACCAATCCCCAACCAATTCCACCACCACTTCCGGTATCAATGAATCCATCTTGCGGACGGGTATAAAGTGCATATTTACCATCAACAAATTCGGGGTGAAGTACTACATTACGTTGTTGACTTTTGGTTTTCAAATCAGGAAGTCGTTCCCAGGTCAATAAATCTTTAGTACGCACTATTCCAGCTGCTGCAACTGCTGCCGACAAATCACCTTCAGGGGCATTTGGATCTTTTCGTTCGCTACAGAAAATACCGTAAATCCAACCATCTTCGTGAGCAGTAAGGCGCATATCATAAACATTCGTATCGGGATTTTCAGTTTCAGGTAAAGTTATAGGTTCGTCCCAAAATTGAAAATTATCAATTCCATTTGAACTCTCTGCTACAGCAAAAAACGATTTACGATCGTTCCCTTCTACACGTACCACCAGAATGTATCTCCCGTTCCATTTTATCGCTCCTGCATTCAGTGTTGCATTGATTCCGATACGCTCCAGTAAATATGGATTAGTTTCAGGATTCAAATCGTAACGCCATTCTATTGGTGCGTGACCTGCAGTAACTATTGGATTTTCATAACGGTCAAAAATACCATTTCCAAAGGATAATTTTTCATTTTTCTTACTTAAAAGTTCTTCGTGTTGCGCTTTGAGACTTTTCAAAGCTTTCATAAATTCAGTCATAATGTTTTATTATCAGTCCCCTAAATCCCCCAAAGGGGACTTAAAAGAATTTGTTTATATTTTTATTACTTACTAGTCACTGTAATTTGTTTGTTAATGGAATTCAGTTTTAAAGTAGCCGGAATCATTCCATCCGAGCTTGCCGTTAAGGTTATCTCGCCAGCCTGTTTTGTTGTTTTCACAATTATCTGTGCCAGGCCGTTAAAGGCTTTTCTGTTCCACTGCCCGGTAGGATGATACACTTTAAAAGTTCCCGGATCAGTATTTATTTCTTCCCATTTCGTCTTTTTCACAAAAGGTTTTCCTTCGAATCTCACTGTATTTCTTCCTTTATGAAGCAGACTGTGATCAATTACAAAAACCTGATTTGGATCATTCCTTTTTAAGTCTTTGCCCAATAGTACTCCGTTAATATAAACCGATTGATTTTCGGACAGACTTTTTGCATAAAAAGTGATTACTGCTTTTTCGCTTATATCAGACAGATTAAAAATTCCCCGAATAATTATGTATTTTCCTTGTTCATATTCACCATAACCCTTTACAAAGGCTTTTGACCATTGAGCATCACCGGAATTTTCGGACAAGTCTTTGTTGTCGGGCAAACTTTTAGTAAGCTGGATTTTCATATCTCCGATATAGAGTCTTTCAACTGACTCGATAAATTGTTCCGGATCGTGCGATGCCGGATCGCCATTGCCAACACCAATTATTTTTCCGGGACCAGATAGTGTAAATGCAATTTCATTATTGGCAGTTGGCACCATTCGGTTTTTCAAATCATTTAATTGCACGGTAATAACTGCAACATCTTCACCATCCGCATTGAGTTGCATCCGATCGGCAGAAAGGGCAACTTTTGCAGAGGTATCGGTAGTTTCTACTTTTTCCGAAACAGTTAATTTTTCTTTCACGAATCCTTTAGCCACAAGAGTTCCTGGTTTATACGTCACATCCCAATCAATATGTCCGTTTTTCTCCATCGGTTTTTTACCAAGCGATTTATTATTCAATATCAATTCAACTTCATCGGCATTACTATAAATACTTACCTTGATATTTTTACCTTCACTACCTTTCCAGTTCCAATGAGGCATAATATGCATAACCGGCTCTTTACCCCACCACGATTTGAGGTAGTAAAAAATGTCTTTAGGGAAACCGCAAAGATCTACAATCCCCTTTTGGGAATTAACAGCAGGCCATGTCAACGGGTTTGCCTCACCACGATAATCATATCCTGTCCAATAGAACAACCCGGAAAGGAAAGGGCGTGCTGCGTAAAATTTCCAACCCGATTCTGTTCCTACATTTTCAGGCATTCGATTGCTGGCAGCCATATGACCGTTTGCTTTGTCATCCACATAAACTCCACGTGTGCCAATGGTGTTGCTTTCTTCTGTTCCAATGCCACTTTGCCAAGGGAAATTTTTATGATGTTCATCAATATTTCCCTGAACGATATAGTTGTAACCCATTACCTGTGCAGTTTTTCCACTTCCGTTTTCCCAACCGCCCGAAACGGCTACAGTAAACTCTCTTGAAGAATCAATTTTTTGAGCGAATTCCTGCATAGTCTTAGTAATCCCCGCTCCTTTTTCGTTGCTTTCGATGGCCCATTCTTCATTCCCTAACGACCATACTATCACACAGGGATGATTCCGGTCACGTATCATAAAGCGTTCGAGTAAATCAAAATGCTCCCGATTGATTCCCATCAACCTATTTTCATCCAGAACAAGCATGCCAAGGCGGTCACAAATATCGAGCAGCTCAGGTGTAGGCGGATTGTGCGAAGTGCGGATAGCATTACTTCCCATTTCTTTCAGTTTTTTTACCCGGAATTCCTGCAAAGCATCCGGAATGGCAGTTCCCACTCCGGCATGATCCTGATGTTCGTTTGTTCCCTTTATTTTCACACTTTTACCGTTTAGAAAAAAACCATGATTCGGATCGAAGCGCACCGTGCGAATTCCAACATTGGTAGTATACGTGTCAACAACCTGACCATCGGCAATAATACAGGTTTTTAGTTTATATAAATACGGATTTTCAAGTGACCAAAGTGTCGGTTTCTCTACTTTTATTTTTTGAAAATAAGTATTTTCCAAATTTCCATTCAATCCGACATTTTCAAGTTTTTTTGTAACATCTTGTTGATTATTGGCATCTATCAGAATTTGTTCAATTGTGAAGTTTTTTGATTGAGCATATTGATTTTCAACCTTGGTGCGGACTATCAACTCCGCATTTTCACCATTCAGTTCCGATGTTACAAAAGTGCCGTATTGAGCCACATGCAAACGGTCGGTTTTGTTTAGCCACACATGTCGGTAAATGCCTGCTCCTTCGTAATACCAACCTTCTTCTATACTTGCATCTACCCGAACAGCAACCGTATTTTCTTCACCATAATTCAGGTAATCGGTAATATCATAAACCGAACTTGCATAACCGCTTTGCTCATGGCCAACATAGAATCCGTTTATCCAAACTGTTGCATTACGGTAAATTCCATCAAACTGAATACTAATTTTACGACCGAAATCAGAAGCAGGAATATTGAATTTCTTACGATACCAACCTACGGATGTTTCAGGATATTTCCACCCAATAGTTCGATAACCATGACTGTGACTCGCTTCCCCTGAAAATGGAAGTTCTACCGCCCAGTCGTGTGGTAAATCCACTTCGCGCCAAGTGCGGTCTTCAAATTGAGCGGAAGCAGCTCCATCACCATATCCTGTTTTGGCAAAATAGCTGAAGTAACTTGTTCCTGTTGTAAAATCTTTTGCATAATCATTTGCACTTCCCAACGCAAAACGCCAGTTGAAATCCATCAACAAATGCTCCCGAACATTGGGTGTCGTATCAATCGCCTGTTTCTGAGAAAAAAGAGGAAGTGACGCAAATGCCCATGTCAAAAATATCATTAATTTTATTTTCATCCCTATTCAATCAATTCATTATCTGAATACACAAAATATCTTAGTTCTTGAATAATCATTATTCATTATCTTCAAAAAATACAACCCATTATCAAACTTTTTAGTATTGATTTTCATTGGCGTACCTCCATCATAATGGTATTGAAATGTATCCATCAATTTGCCATCTTGCGAAATGACCGAAATATCGGTCAAAGCCGGAGTTTTTGAACCAAGAGCAACATTCAAACTTTCTTTAACCGGATTTGGGAAAAGCATTATTTCTTTCGACGAAGCCTGTGGGTTTTCAACGGCTGCAGAGCTCGATTTCAGTATCACGGCAGTTGTAGAAATAGTTGGCAAAACAATACTGAATGAATTGCCCGTAACAGTTACCGTGTTTTTTTTCAATGCATTGTTGGTATGCGACACAAAAGTTTCGGTAGTTGGTAGCGACGCAATCTGCAATGTGTTGTAAGTTCCGTCAACTACAGAAAAGTTGGATAAATTTACTGTTGCCTTGTGTGTCGTACTCGGATCTCGATTTACCAAAATCACCGTCATAGAGTCAGCATTATTAGTGACTGTTGTATATGCTGAAACAGTATTCTCAAGTGTTGATGTGCTGGTTACACTGTTGTTTTTCGCATAGCGGCTAAACAAATGCAAGGTTTCCCACATGCCCACGTTCCATATCCATGGGGTGAAAACTTCTACTCCATTGTTGGCAAAAGTTCCGAGCATCGAAACATATAACACTGAATTAACATTCGCATTTGTTGAGTTGATTCCCGACTCACTCATGCCAATGGTGATGCCATGATTTGCCCCGAAATACAGTGTCAGCCAGTCGTTTATGCGTTGAAAAATATATTCTTTAGTTTGTGAGGCATCCCAACCTCCATTAATTTTTTTTACTCCGTTTGCTCCAGGATACACATAAGTTTTATCGTAGAAAATACGATGCAATTGCAATACATCAGCATCAGTCGATTCATTTGGATACCAATGAATATCAACCACATCTAGCAGTTTAATCCCGGTTGCTTTCTGCTCGTCAGCTACCCGTTTCAGGAAATATTCCAACCAACAATAGTATTTTCCATTGATATTCAACGTTTCGCTACCCCAGTTGTACCATTGCCATTCGTTGGCAGTGACAGGTCCGCACAATTTAATTCCGGGAAACAGTGCACGGGCTTTTTTTGCTACTGCAAAATATTTGTCCATAAAAGCCGATGCAGCAATCTGAGTTGGCATTACGTCGTCATGCGTTCCACTCCAGATTTCAGGTTCATTATCCATGTCCCAATACTGAAAATTACTGGTATTCAATCCAATTCCATTAACTCCGAACCAATGGTTTAAAACTTCAGCAGTTGAATCGGCAGGCCAATCCATGGTGTAAAGTGAAGGATTCCCGTTTACCGTTGCCATGCTTCCACCGCTGGCATTTAGCGTTCCGCCTCCTGCCAAGTTTTGCGTTACACCGCTCCACCATTGCGAATAGTTATAACCCCAGTCATTGAAATTGTTATTTTTATTTGAGGCTACCTTTCCAATCAACTGAAAAGCCCACATTACCTGCATATTGGGCACATTTGCCAGAATATTCCTGGACATTGCATCCCAATCATGATCATACACATTGTTGTACCAATCCGGATGACTGGAAATTTTCTTACGCCAGTTGTATTTAGTGGCATTATTTCCACCGTTTTCGCGCGTTAAATTTACTCCAGCATCTTTAACAAGTGCAATATCTGCTGCGGATGCAGTCGTCCCAAATGAATTGGAAAAACTGCCGTTACGACCATAGATATAAGGCGATACAGCTTTCTTGCCATCAGTTGCATTCACTGTTACAACCACATCCTGAGCGAATG
>JADGPS010000077.1 GCA_017882285.1 Paludibacter sp.
AACCATACTTACTCAAAAATAACCAAAATGTCAAAGAGCTACTCTTATACGGAACTATCGCCACTTAAATGCTAATTATTTTTTACCGAACTATTGACTCATATAACTTGAGAATATTGTTGAAAACCAGTCTTATAATAAATTAATGCATATAAACTCTAATAGTTCTGGGTTAGTAATACCCTGGAAATCAAATATTAAATTTATTAATTTAAATAATACAGTATGGATACAGTTTCAGAACTTATCAAAAATCTTGCCGACCAACATGGTCGAAGCAGATATAACCTGTTGCCGATTTTGCAGGGAGTCGTTGAACAAGAAAAGTATTTGTCTGAATCCTCAATGATTGAAATTGCTAAGGAGCTTGAAATACCTGCTTCCGATGTCTACGGCACTGCCACCTTTTATTCCTTTTTGGAATACAAAAAAATGGGTAAGTACATCATCCGTGTTTGT
Source organism: Paludibacter sp. (assembly GCA_017882285.1). GTDB lineage: Bacteria > Bacteroidota > Bacteroidia > Bacteroidales > Paludibacteraceae > Paludibacter. The sequence goes on from JADGPS010000077.1 coordinate 460, forward strand.
AAAACCATTACCTGTTCAATGAAAGGGAAAAATCAAGTTTTACTGGCTATTGAGGACATGTTGAAGATCAAAGTTGGTGAAACAACTCTCGATGGAACATTTTCATTACTACAGACTAACTGTCTGGGCTTTTGTCATAAAGCTCCAGCTATGCTAATAAACAATGATGTTTTTACTGATCTGACACCTGAAAAAGTGAGAGAAGTTTTGAGTCAGTATCTTAGCAAAAAGCAGGAAGGAGGACAAAATGGAAACTAATCATCAACTTAAAAGAGCCGATTTCATTTTTAAAAATGAAAATGATTGGGAAGAAGTATTGAAAAAGAATATAAGCCGATCGTCAAATGAGTTAATTAACGAATTGATTAGCTCTGAATTAAAGGGTAGAGGCGGAGCCGGCTTTCCTACCGGATTGAAATGGAAACTTTCTGCAGAAGTGGACAGTGACACAAAATACGTGATTTGTAACGCCGATGAAGGCGAACCCGGAACATTCAAAGACAGGGAAATATTATCGTTGGTGCCATTTAAAGTATTAACAGCTATGGCTATATGTGGTCTTGTTGTAGGAGCAAAAGAAGGATATATTTATCTGCGCGGAGAATATTTCTTTTTGAAACCGGAATTGAATAAAGCCATCAGTGAATTCGAGCAGTATTGTAAAGAGATAAATCTTGATTTTACCATTCGTATCTTTATGGGTAGCGGAGCTTATATCTGTGGCGAGGAAACTGCGCTTTTTGAATCGATGGAAGGTAAACGGGGAGAACCTCGTAATAAACCTCCTTATCCTGCTCTTTCGGGTTACATGAACAAACCAACAGTAATCAATAACGTTGAAACACTGGCACATGCCTATACTATTTTTACCTATGGCGCTAAGCGATTTTATGATTTAGGTGTTCAATATTCCCGTGGAACTAAATTATTTTCTGTTTCGGGTGATACTCCAAAACCGGGAATTTATGAACTTGAACTCGGAATGAGTCTGGCTGATTTTGTAAATGATTTTGGAGATGGTGATTCCAAAGCCGTTCAAGTAGGAGGTGCTTCAGGCTTTTTGGTTCCCCGCAAACGATTTGCAGAAACAACCATTGGTTATCAAGGTAAACTGGTAGGAATTTCGCTTCCAACAGGTGGTTCCATGATGCTTTTTAATAGTTCCCGCTCTATGTTTAATGTATTGGATAATTACCTAGAATTTTTCCGGGAAGAATCATGTGGACAATGTACACCTTGCCGCGTTGGTTGTCAGCAGTTACTGAAAGGAATTAAGGCTGTAAAGAGCGGCGAAAAAAGTACTCAATATCTTGATAAGTTATTGACATTAGCTGAAACAATGCAATTTACTGCTAAATGTGGATTGGGTCAATCAGTGGCCAATTCATTTTCGTCGATTGTTGAAAATTTCAGAGAAGAAATGATTTACTAACGCTGTAAAATAGTCTTGTCATGGGAAAAAATATCAAAATAACGATTAATGGAGAAATAGTCGAGATAAATGAAGGAACCTCCATTCTGGATGCTGCTCGTCAAGTAGGCGTAATAATTCCAACGCTTTGCTATCACAAAGATTTATGCGTTGCTGGAAATTGCAGGGTCTGTGTTGTAGAAATTGCAGGACAAAAAAGATTGTCACCCTCTTGTGCCACTCCGTGCGAAGAAGGAATGGATATTTTCACCAACTCCGTAAAAGTGAGAAACTCCAGAAAACATATCATCGAATTATTGCTTTCGGAACACAATGCGGACTGTACCCGATGCTATAAAAATGGGAAATGTGAGTTGCAAAAATTAGCATCCGACTTTAAAATCATGTCTAATGATTTCATTCCGCTGGTTCCTTTTAAGAATTACACCATCGATATGTTTTCTCCTTCCATCATTAAAGATGATAGCAAATGTATTCGTTGTCAACGATGTGTGAGAACTTGTGCAGAATTACAAGGCGTTAATGCATTGACTGTAGCTTATAAAGGCGATAAAATGAAAATAACCACCTTCTTCGAGAAAGCCATGAATGATGTGGTTTGTACCAATTGCGGTCAATGTGTAATACATTGTCCTACAGGTGCTTTGGTAGAAAGAAATTATATTGAAGAAGTATGGGCAGCAATTACAGATAAAGCAAAACATGTGATTGTTCAAACTGCACCTGCCGTGCGAGTTGCTTTAGGTGAAGAATTAGGATTTGAATCGGGAACGAGAATAACCGGAAAAATGGTAGCCGCCCTGAAACGATTGGGGTTTGATGCCGTAATGGACACTGATTTCACTGCCGACCTGACCATTATGGAAGAGGGAACTGAATTACTTTCACGACTGAAACGAGCTTTAGTTGATCACGATCCGGGAGTGAAATTACCAATGGCAACTTCTTGTTCGCCGGGATGGATAAAATACATCGAACACATATATCCCGATTATTTAGGACATTTGTCAACTTGCAAATCGCCACAACAAATGTTTGGTGCATTGGCCAAAACCTATTACGCTCAGGCACGAAATCTACAACCGGACAACATAGTTTCTGTTTCGATAATGCCATGTACGGCAAAGAAATTTGAAGCTAATCGACCTGAAATGAACGATAGTGGTTATCGGGATGTGGATTATGTACTGACAACTCGTGAATTAGCCATTATGATCAAACAGGCTGGCATTGATTTTATGAAACTTGAAGATATTCATTTTGACAGATTAATGGGCGAATCGACCGGAGCTGGTGTTATTTTTGGAGCTACAGGTGGTGTGATGGAAGCTGCACTCCGAACTGCTTATGAATTGGTTACAGGGCGTGAAGTGCCTTTTAAAGATCTAAATATTTTGCCTGTTCGTGGAATGGAAGGCGTTAGAGAAGCATCTATTTTAATCGAAAATCCGCTAAAAGAATGGGCATTTTTAGATGGTGTTGAACTGAAATGTGCAGTCGCACATGGTCTTGTCAATGCGAAAAAAGTAATGGATTCAATTATTTCTGGAGAAGCAAATTATCACTTTATTGAAATTATGGCTTGTCCCGGAGGATGTTTAGGAGGAGGTGGTCAGCCCATTCCAACAAGTCCCGAAATTAGAGCCAAACGTGCGGCAGCCATTTATGCTGAAGATGAAGGTATGCCAATCCGTAAATCACACTTGAATCCGGAAGTTTTGAAAATTTATAAAGATTTTTTAATCAAGCCATTGGGTGAAAAATCGCATCTTCTATTGCACACAAAATACACGATCAGAAAAAGTTTTTAAATTAAAGAAGTCCTGCAGAAAACCGGGACTTCTTTAATTTGTGAAACATATTGAGGGTTAGATTCAGTTCATTAAACATTTCTTACTGAATTTTTGAAACTCTTGTCAAGTTGTAAATCCCCATCCAATCGGATATATAAAGATGATCAGATGCTGAAGGTAGCGCATTGATTAGCGAGATGTTTCATCCCATTTCTTTTATTATCAGGATTTTTTAATCCGCTTGATTTGTGCAAACGGTTCAATTTATTTGGAACTGATCCCCGCAGTTTGTACCTGCTCGATTCAGAACTCTCAACACCCGTTTTTGCTGCCCCCTTACTGTTTATTTGGTTTTTTGTTTAGAAATAAAATAATTTGAGCCGCAAACGGATGACAAAATTCCGTTTGCGTTTTTTTTATTTTCTTATAATTGATTGTTATACAAATATATATTGAATTTCTAAAAAAATTGTATAGGAAAACACACAAATATTTATCAATTAAAGAAAAATTTCCGTAATAATTAATTACCTTTGTCTTTGAAATTAAGTTCAACGAAATTTCTGCCTTAAATCAAATTATTTTGTTGAACTTTTTTCTTATTTATATGAACATTAATAATAAAAATTATGGATTCGTTAAATTCAACAATCGTTTCAGAAACTGTTCTCGATGAAATTGTAGAAAAATACAAAGGAAAACCCGGCCAGTTACTTACAACCCTTGAAGAAGTTCAGGAAGTTAATCCTTTGAAATTTCTTCCACATGAGACCCTTTCGGATGTTTCAAAAAAACTCAGCATTCCTCTTACACAGGTTTACAGTGTAGCAACTTTCTATTCATTTTTCAATCTGAAGCCACAGGGCAAACATTCGATAATTGTTTGCCGGGGTACAGCCTGTCACACCAAAGGTTCAAAAGCTCTGCTCGAAGAAGTAGGACATATTTTTAATTATCGCTTTGACGATTCTAATGATGAATCGTTTTATACAACTCCTGACAACGAATTTACAATTAAGACTGTTGCATGTTTCGGTCAATGCGCTCAGTCGCCTGTTATTTCAGTGGACAATATTATTTACAGTAATGTAAACTCACTGAAACTATTAGAAGCCATAAAAAAAATTCAGAGAAAGAAAACTAAAGAATAATAAATGAATAAATCTTCCAACATTTTATAATTTAATCATGAAATCAAACGAACTTGAAATAATAAAACAGCAAAACCTATGGCGGATAAAGCCAACCACACCAATGGTTTTGGTAGGTATGGGTACGTGCGGAATAGGTAACGGTGCTGACACTCTATACACACAGCTTCAAAATAAAATTACTGCAAACAATTTCGAATGTTTTTTAAAACCTGTAGGTTGCTTTGGTTTTTGTGCCGAAGAACCTCTTGTAACTGTTTATCAGCCGGGAAAACCAATGTTGGTTTACAGCAAAGTAGGTGAAAAAGATGCTGAACGGATCGCCGAAGGCCTTATTTCAGGAAATATCTATCTCAAAAAAATTCTTTGCAGAATTGATAATTGGGATCATCATACTGCCTTTTTCGAATATGGAAAAGGTTTCGAACAGATACCCCATTGGAATGAAATTCCTTTTTATAAAGGGCAGAAAAAAATTGTTTTGCGAAATGCAGGTCTTATCAATCCTGAATCGATTGAAGATTATATAGCAGTAGGGGGTTATCGGGCATTAGCAAAAGTATTGGGCATGCAACCCGAAGAAGTTATCGAAGAAGTAAAAATTTCAAACCTGCGCGGAAGAGGCGGAGCAGGTTACCCCACCTATAAGAAATGGAAAATCATGTCTAATAAACAGGCTGATCAAAAATACATTATCTGTAATGCCGACGAAGGAGACCCCGGTGCTTACATGAACCGCAACGAAATTGAAAGTGACCCTCATTCGCTGATAGAAGGCATGATGATAGGAGCCTATGCAATGGGAGCTTCAGAAGGAATTGCTTACGTCCGTGCTGAGTATCCGCTTGCTGTAAAACGGTTGAAAATTGCCATCGAACAGGCAACCGAACTGGGTTTAATGGGCGAAAATATATTTGAAAGCGGCTTTAGTTTCAAACTCGAAGTGGTAGAGGGTGCAGGGGCATTCGTATGCGGAGAAGAAACTGCTCTGATTAAATCTATTGAAGGAAAAGCCGGTCGCCCCACACCCCGTCCGCCCTATCCTGCTGACACAGGATTGTACCGTAAACCCACCAATATTAATAATGTTGAAACCTGGTGTAATATTCCTGTAATATTTGAAAAAGGAGGAAAATGGTTTACCGAAACCGGAACAGAAAAAAGTCCCGGAACCAAAGTTTTTTCATTAGTAGGTAAAATTAAAAACACAGGATTAGTGGAATTACCTCTCGGTTCAACACTGAATCAGTTTATTTTTGAAATTGGTGAAGGTACCGGAACCAACAAACGTGTAAAAGCCGTTCAGACCGGAGGGCCTTCGGGTGGTTGCATTCCGTTGGAACTTTTTTCCACGCCTGTTGATTACGAATCGCTTACAGAACTCGGAGCTATCATGGGTTCGGGTGGAATGGTGGTGATGGATCAGGATAATTGTATGGTAGATGTTGCCAGGTATTTCCTTGAATTCAGTTCATCCGAATCTTGCGGAAAATGTACTCCATGCCGCGAAGGTTTGGCGCAGGCACTTGCAATACTTACGAAAATTACAAAAGGACAGGGAACATATACTGATCTGGAAACTCTCAAATTATTAAGCAGAACGATTAAAGATACTTCTATCTGCGGGCTAGGTCAAACGGCTCCGAATCCTATTCTTACCACTTTACGATATTTTCTGAACGAATATGAAGAACATATTCAGGAAAAACGTTGCCTTGCAGGAGTTTGCGAATCACTTTATATGGCATTATGCGAAAACAGCTGCCCGTTGCACATGAATATTCCGGGTTATATCGAACTGATTAAAGAAGACCGGATTGAAGATGCTTTCGAGTTAACGCTTCGCGACAATCCGATACCGGGTACGATAGGACGTATTTGTCATTTCCATTGTCAGATGAGATGTCGCCGTGATAAGATTGACGAACCCGTTTCACAGGGTGAAATCCACCGTTATCTGGCTGACACTATGTATTTACTTGGTAAGGAAAATCAGATTTACAATAAACTTTTAAAAGAAAAACTGCCTTTAACAGGAAAACAGATAGCCATCGTGGGAGCAGGTCCTGCAGGCTTGACAGCAGCATTTTATCTGGTACGGTTAGGGCACAAAGTCGTGATATATGATGCATTAACCGAAGCCGGTGGTGTTGTTCGTTTTGGCATTCCGCAGTACCGCCTGCCTAAATCGATTCTACATAAAGAAGTTGAGTTGATAAAAAAACTCGGTGTTCAGTTTATGTTCAATCAAAGATTAGGAAACAACCTGGATTTCAACTATCTGACAGAAGAATATGATGCAGTTTATCTCGGAATCGGAGCATGGAAAGAAATTGGCTTGAATATTCCGGGTGAACACGCTAAAGGTGTATTTTCAGGAACCAATTTTCTGAAAGATCTTGCATTAGGAAAAGAAACAAAAATAGGCCGGAAAGTGATAATAATCGGTGCAGGAAATGTAGCTATCGACGTTGCCAGGAGCATCTGGCGTTTAGGCAGGAATGTGACTGTTGTTTATCGCAGGGAAAAGTGCGACATGCCCGCCAACAGAATTGAAATATCTGAATCGGAAGCTGAAAAAATCAGTTTTCGATACTTATCGGCACCCGAAGAAATACTGACCGATAAATCGGGAAAAGTTACCGGAATACGAATACAACTAATGACCTCCGGCAGCATTGATGTTTCAGGACGCAGAAAACCCGTTCCAACAGCTAAATATGAAGAAATCTCCTGTGATACGGTAATTCTTGCTGTAGGAGAAAGAGTTGACTCTGAACAATTTATACAATACGGAATGAAAGTAGAAAAAGATGGTCGATTAATCATAAACCCGTTCACTCATCAAACTTCTGTTCCAAAAGTATTTGCCGGAGGCGATGCTGTTACCGGACCTTCGACTGCAGCTCAGGCGATGGGAATGGCCCGCAAAGCAGCAGAATCAATTGACTTCATTCTGATGAAAGAAAAAAGATTCCACTTGCTGTTCAGAGACTTTAATTATAGTAACAAAGTACCATTAAATCCGAAGATGAGTCCGAAAAATGTGGCCTATAAACTGGCAGTAGGAGAAAGAGTCGGCAATTTCCATGAAGTAGATGGCGGATTTACAGGTGAACAGGCACGAAACGAAGTAAACAGATGTCTGAGATGTGATGTAAAGTGTGAATAAGACTCTTTTATTCCACTTAGGAGAAATTTAAGAGGATATACTTATATTTTTAACAACAATCATGATTAAAACATTATTAACAAATTAAAACGCTTTCCAATTTATTATTCCTGAAGAGGGAAGGGATGAAGGAGGCTGCAATATATTATGAAAATTACGATAAACAATCAACCCTTAGAGGTTAACGCAGGGACTACTATACTGGAAGCCTGCGAGTCAGCAGATTTTAATATTCCGACATTATGTTATCTGAAAGATGTATCGAACAATGCATCTTGCGGAGTCTGCGTTGTAGAAGTTAAAGGAGCAAAATCATTGTTACGTTCCTGTATTACCAAAGTTTCGGAAGGTATGGAAATTACAACCAATTCTGCCCGCGTACAAGACGCCCGCAAAACCAATGTTGAATTATTGCTTGCCAATCATCCCGACAACTGTCTGATTTGCGATCGCAACCTGAATTGTGAACTACAGAAACTAACGTATGTTTTTGGCATCTCAGGGAGACGTTTTGTTCGTACACGAAAACAATACCTTGATAAAGATGAATCGTCACTGTCCCTTGTGCGTGATCCTGAAAAGTGTATCCTGTGCGGACGATGCGTGGCTGTTTGCAGCGAAGTTCAGACTGTTAAAGCCATCGATTTTACAGGTCGGGGCATTAAAAGTAAAATTTCGACTTTTCTCGATCAGGGTTTGGGCTTAGTAGCTTGTACCAATTGCGGACAGTGTGCATTGGTTTGTCCTACAGGTGCGATAACCGAAAAAAGTTCGATTTCCGAAGTTTGGAAAGCCATTCACAATCCTGAAAAGGTGGTGCTGGTACAGACGGCTCCTGCAATCCGCGTGGGAATAGGCGAAACCATGGGAATGCCCTCCGGTAGTCTTGTTACAGGTAAAATGGTTGCAGGACTGCGCAGGTTAGGCTTCTCAAAAGTGTTTGACACCAATTTCGCTGCCGACCTGACGATTATTGAAGAAGGCAATGAGCTGATAAAAAGAATTAAAACCGGCGGAACGCTGCCAATGATTACTTCCTGCTCGCCGGGTTGGATTAAATTTATCGAACATTTTTATCCAAAATCGTTAAGTCATCTTTCCACCTGTAAATCACCGCAGCAAATGTTCGGTGCTGTTGCCAAAACGTATTATGCCGAAAAGACAGGTATCGATCCGCGGAATATCGTGGTTGTTTCAATTATGCCTTGTACAGCAAAAAAATATGAAGCGAAGCGGCCGGAAATGGATGGTGCTTTCGAATACTGGAAAGACAAATTAAATCTGAAAGAAAATGAAAGTTTTTTCGATGTGGATTATGTATTGACAACACGCGAATTGTCGCGCATGTTTAAAGAAACCGGAATTGATTTTGCACATTTACATGAAGAAAATTTCGACAGTCCGCTGGGAGAATCCACAGGAGCAGCTGTTATTTTCGGAGCAACCGGAGGTGTTATGGAAGCTGCCTTGCGTACAGCTTACGAAGTATTTACCGGTAAAACATTATATTCTGTGGATTTTAAAGCAGTACGCGGAATGGAAGGAATCAAAGAAGCTGAAGTGGATCTGGACGGAACAAAAATAAAGGTGGCTGTAGCCCATACACTGAAGAATGCAAGAATTATAATGGATGAAATCGAAGCAGGAACTTCGCCCTACACCTTTATCGAAGTAATGACCTGTCCCGGTGGTTGCCTGGGCGGCGGTGGCCAGCCTATACCGACCAACGCCTTCATCAGACAGAAACGGGCAGAATCAATTTATTTCGAAGATGCGAACAAAGGAATCCGAAAATCGCACGAAAACCCCGAAATTCTGACTCTTTACACTGATTTTCTTAAAGAACCGCTTGGAGAAAAATCGCATCAATTGTTGCATACTCATTATTATTCAAAAAATAATACTTTTTAATAGGAAGTAATTGTTTTGTTATTGCTTTCAACCTGTAAAAATATCCTGTCTGCCAATCGGCAGGCAGGATATTTTGGCATTTTAGTGCGAACTCCCGTCCAATCGCGACCCGTGTTATTTTTCTATTTGCATAAATAGCATTCTCTATTTTATGCTGTGTGTTGACACGTTTTACAAAACCGCGCCAGCTTGGGGGAATACACACTCTATAATTGGATCTGGTAGTGTACCCCATAATTATCGGTTCCTTCGCCAATACCTTTTGGGTTATCACCCGTTTGAACATCCATTTCGATGGTAATTATAGTTCCTTTATCACCTTTAAGTATTCCTTTGATTTTAGCATGGTTTGATGCCGTTTGTGTAGTGTATGTGCCTGTCGAAAAACCTAATGAGTTAGTATGCTCAGTTTGTGATACACCACCATCGGTATATATTCCTGTATATTGACCTGTGAAGTTCTCACTAGTAACCGGATTATATGCAGTTAAAATGCCTGTACCATAGCTATATTGTGCTGCAAAAGTCATTTCAGTTCCGTCCTTTAATGAATACATCTTACCTGAAAGCATCCGGACTGTTTTCACGGTGGCGCAGCCTAATAGAAGTATTAGTGGACATATTAATAAAAGTTTTGTTTTCATTTCTTTAAAATTTTATTTGTTACTTGTCTGGCTTTTCAGTGTCGCCCCGTTTTTTCAAGTGGTTTCTGGTCTCCACTTTTGTACTTTTTTTGTCACGTTGGGGTGTCAGCCCATTGGCTTTCGCAGACTTTATTTGTTTTTAAACTTGCCTTACTTATATATCCTTCCTAAAAGCATATATATTCCCATCATTGGCGCAAGTTTTCAACTTGTGCCCATAATAAAGGAAGTTTTCAACTTCCAAATAGATACAATCCGTTTAAATTTCCAGCTTGCCTGCGGCAGGCAGGCACAAGTTACGCTAAAGCTAAACTCATGCGCTATGCAGGGGCTGTCAATTCAAATACTTTTCACTCCATTTACTGATAATGAACCACTTTCAAGTTCTTCAGCCATAACAGGAAGTAAAAGTTCAATATTATAATTGTATACACTCTTTTCTTTCCAAAATACTTGAAGCTGTTGACGTGCTTCTTCATTAATGAAAATGTCATTTTTGTTAGTCATTAAAAGCATTGCTACATCTCCATTATTCTCAGTCACAACGAACAAGAATTCGTCCTTGTCTTGTTTTAAACTTTTCCTCCAATAATCTATATGTTCTTTTAATTCATATTCGAAAAGGTCGTAACTCATTTCTCCACTCTGAAGTAATGCTTTGCGCAATTCATTTTCAATTTGAGATTTCATTCTGTTCGTAAATATTTACCATTGTTATACTTCATCTTCAAAATAGGGTTGATCCAGCCTTAAAAAGTTATAATTCAGTTATATTGAGGAAATTTCATTCATTCGGAGAACTGGTCAGTTCAGTGGTACTCTGAATTCCGGTTGCCACTTCGGGAAGAATTCCTAAGCGGATATAGATAGGATGGATACTTTTTTTGATTTCAGGAAGTTTTCGCATAAAGATAAGTCCACCCACGATACAAGCCACACCGCCTATTAAAAGCGTATTGGGCGCACCCACTTTGCTGGCCAGTGAACCGGCCAATAAGCTGCCGAATGGGGCCGTTCCCATAAATGCCATGGTGTAAAAACTCATAACCCGGCCTCGCTTGTCATCATCCACAATTGTTTGCAAAATGGTATTACTCGAAGTCATTTGCATTAACATTCCGAAGCCGGTGATAAGCAGTAACCCCAGCGAAAGAACGAAATTATGCGATAAAGAAAAGGTAATCAGCCCGAATCCAAAGATAGCTGCAAACCACGGTATGAATTTCTCCAATCCTGCCACATTTTTTCGGGACGCCATATAAAAAGCTCCAATCAAAGCACCTATTCCGGTAGCTCCCATCATAAAACCAAAAGTATGCGGACCACCATGCAGTATTGTTTTTGCAAAAACGGGCATAAGCACTGTGTAAGGCATTCCCATCAGGCTGACTAATGCCAGCAACAAAATAATGTACCGGATAGGAATAAAACCGAAGGTGTAACGAAAGCCTTCTTTCATGTTTTGCATCACATTTCTGTTCTGAGGCTTTGCTTCACGGGGAGTTATCTTCATCATAAGCAAAAAAGCGATGACAAAAATATAACTGATTCCGTTAATCAGAAAACACATTCCTTCTCCTGTAAGTGAAATTAAAATACCGGCAATGGATGGCCCGATTAATCGTGCACTATTTACCATGGAAGAATTCAAAGCGATGGCATTCCCCAAGTCTTCTTTTTTCTCAATCATATCCACTATGAACGACTGTCGTGCCGGCATATCAAAGGCATTGATGATACCAAGAAAAACACTTAAAATGGCTATGTGCCAAACGCTGATTGATTTCTCGTAAAACAGCAAAGCAAGTACAAAAGCCTGTATCAATGCCAATATCTGTGTAATAACTAATATCTTATGACGATTCCATCGATCGATTAAAACACCGGCAAAAGGTGAAATTAAAAAAGTTGGAATCTGACCGGCAAAGCCCACCAAGCCTAACAAAAATACAGAACCGGTTATCCGATAGACCAGCCATGGAACGGCAATGCGTTGAATCCATGTTCCAATCAAAGAAATGGTTTGACCATAAAAGAAGAGACGATAATTACGGTAATGAAGTGAGCGGACGATAGCATTTAAGCCCAACAGACTAATGATTTGGTTTTTGAAAGATTTCTTTATCATACAACTATGAGCCCGACACAACAAATAATTTTAAACTATGAATTGTGAATAATAAATTATGAATTTAATGCCAGGCACCCAATATTAATCCCGCAAGCGATAGAAATACCACGTAGAATCCGGCATCGATCAGGAACAAGCGGAAAGTGCGTCCCACAAAGATGTAAGTTACGCCAATGCTGGTGGAAATCCATACCAAACTAACGAACAATCCTTTTAAAGCTCCACCCAGAAAGCTTGTATGTTGACCGACAAACATAGCCAGCGCAATTACCAATACAACATGAAGTAAGCCTGATAATCCGAAAATAACTGCAGGATTTCCGTGATTTCCGTTTCCGTATTTGGAACCGGAATCTTCGCTCCAGACTTTATTGAATAAAACCGAATGCCATAAAGCGCCGAGTGCAAATGATAAAATAACTGAAACAGCAACTGCCAGCCAGTTGATTTCCCAAAATGATTGAATTAAATGCATAAATGTAAGTTTGTAAAGTTTATAAAGTCGTGATTTCTACTTATCCGATGATGTTAAATCATCGGATAAGTAATTTTAAGAAAAGTTTTATTTTCCGATATTTTTGTTTTTAAATGTAGAAATGTCGATCACGCCCTGATTGTCATTGTCGAAAGTGATATATACACTGTCACCAAGGTTCGTTAACGGGAAATCATTCGAAATTTGTGATGAACCGATAAAGACTTTCGGGAAGTTTTTCAGCATGAAGTAATAGTAGGTATTTCCGTTT
>JADGPS010000123.1 GCA_017882285.1 Paludibacter sp.
AAAAAGTAATTTAAGTTAATTTAAATGTTTAAAACGAAAATTTTTACAAGTTTCTTGCTTCTCTTTATTTGCGAAAATTTTATTGCTCAAACGGTCGATCGGCTAACTGATCCCGTTAACTGGGTAAATACCCTGATGGGATCCCAATCGAAGTACACCTTATCTAATGGAAATACTTATCCTGCCATTGCCTTACCTTGGGGAATGAATTTTTGGTCGCCACAAACTGCAAAGATGGGCGATGGATGGATGTACAATTACGAATCCGATAAAATTCGCGGGTTTAAACAAACCCATCAGCCAAGCCCATGGATTAATGATTATGGTCAATTTTCAATTATGCCGGTAACAGGAAACCTTACTTTCGTGGAAGAAAAACGAGCCAGTTGGTTTTCGCACAAGGCTGAAGTAGCAAGACCCTATTATTATAGCGTTTACCTGGCAGAACATGATGTAACCACCGAAATTACTCCCACAGAACGGGCTGCCATGTTTAGGTTTACGTTTCCGCAAACCGACAAATCGTATGTGGTAATCGATGCCTTCGATCGGGGCTCTTATATTAAAATCATGCCCTCCGAAAATAAGATTATTGGATACACAACTCGAAACAGTGGGGGTGTTCCTGCTAATTTCAAAAACTATTTTGTAATTATTTTTGATAAACCTTTTTCAAATTCATCTGTTTGGAAGGATACGGTTTTGGTGGCCAATGTTAAGGAATTGACTGACAATCATGTTGGAGCAGCAATAGGTTTTTCAACACAAAAAGGTGAAAAAATTACCGCCCGTGTTGCATCATCATTTATCAGTTTTGACCAAGCTGAACTAAACCTCAGAGAGCTTGGTAATGATAATTTTGACCAGGTAAAACAAAAAGCACAAGACATTTGGAACAAGGAATTAGGTCGCATCTCAGTCGAAGGTGGTTCAGTTGACCAGACACGCACATTCTATTCCTGCCTTTATCGCACAATGTTATTTCCGAGGAAATTTTATGAGATTAATGCCGAAGGAAAAATCATGCATTATAGCCCCTACAATGGAGAAGTGCTACCAGGTTATATGTTTACCGACAATGGTTTTTGGGACACGTTTAGAGCGGTATTCCCTTTCTTCAACCTCATGTATCCAACACTCAATGCGCATATTCAGGAAGGACTTGTGAATGCCTACAAAGAAAGCGGGTGGTTGCCCGAATGGGCCAGTCCCGGGCATCGCGATTGTATGATTGGTTCGAACTCTGCCGTAAACATTGCTGACGCCTACCTGAAGGGAGCTCGTGGTTATGATATTAACATATTATACGATGCCGTTTTGAAGAATTCCGAAAATGAAGGTCCATTGTCTTCGGTTGGTCGTTTGGGTGTGAAATATTACAACAAGCTTGGTTATGTGCCTTACGATGTAAAAGTAAATGAGAATGCGGCCCGTACATTAGAGTACGCGTTTGCCGATTTCAATATCTATCAATTAGCAAAAGAGTTAAAGCGTCCACAGGAGGAAATTGATCGGTTTGCCAAACGCTGCCAGAACTACCGTAACGTATTCGATCCTGAAACCAAACTGATGCGAGGTCGTAATCAGGATGGAAAATTCCAAACTCCATTCAGTCCGTTCAAGTGGGGTGATGCTTTTACCGAAGGCAATAGCTGGCATTATACCTGGAGTGTTCTGCATGATATTGAAGGACTTATAGGATTGATGGGCGGAAAGAAACAATTTGTTGCCATGCTCGACACAGTATTTGTAGTTCCACCCATTTTCGATGATAGTTATTACGGAACCACTATTCACGAAATCCGCGAAATGCAGATTATGAATATGGGTAACTATGCCCATGGGAATCAACCTATTCAACACATGATTTATTTATATAATTATGCCGGGGAACCATGGAAAAGCCAATATTGGGCAAGAGAGGTGATGAATCGCCTTTATACCCCTGCACCCGATGGATATTGTGGCGATGAGGACAACGGACAAACCTCGGCGTGGTACGTATTCTCGGCAATGGGTTTCTATCCGGTTTGTCCGGGGGTAGACCAATACGTAGTAGGTGCTCCATTATTCAAAAAAATAACCATCCAACGCGAAAACGGGAAACAAGTGAACATATTGGCTCCTGACAACAATGCAGAGAACAGATACATTGGTTCCATGAAAATGAATGGTAAAGAGTATTCCAAAAACTGGCTGAGCTATAAAGCATTGATGCAAGGTTGTACCCTTGATATTGAAATGACTGCTTTGCCCAATAAATTGAGGGGGATTGCCAAAGAAGATTTTCCATATTCATTTTCAAATGAGGAGGTTATAAAGGTTAAAAATTCAAAATAATAAATAAAATATTTCAAATCGATCTATTTATAATACTCTATTACAGATTGATGCCCATTTATCTGACCTTAGCAGCAGCTATACAATCATTAGGTCTATATTTACTTTTATAATGCAAAGGTTTTTATAATATATATGGCCCAAAAACTAAGTGCCAGGAAAACAAGATGTAAATTTCTTAATTATGGACTTTTGATAATTAATATGTCAGATTATTAAATTTCGTTGTATATATATCAAAGTCAGTATCACCAAAACGCTTTGTTTCCAATGTTTCACCCCATAAGGAATCATTGTTAATGCTGTCACTTTATATTATTATCTTTGAATTCTTCAAAAAGTCATGATGCAGCAAAATGACTATGATTTAGTTTTAAAAGTTAAACTTGGAGTAGAAAGTGCTTTCAATACACTTTTCTATCAATACCATAGCCGGGTTTATAATCTGTGTCGCAAATTTCTTACATGCAAAGAAGATGCTGAAGAGGTTGTCCAGACCGTATTTCTTGCTTTATGGGAAAACAGAAAACAACTGGATGAAAATCAACCCTTAGTCGCTTATATCCTCACCATTGCAAAGCATTGGATATATAATTTTCTGAAGAAAAGAGTCTACCGGAAAGCCTTCCTTGACTATTTAGCAACGAAAGACGATTTTCTTGATTTTGTTACCGAAGATGAAATATCTTATCACGATTTGCAGAACCTTCTGGAAAAATTGATGAAAGAGCTCCCTCCAAAACGAAAAGAAATTTTTATTTTGAGCAAAATCGAAGGATTATCGTATCGGGAAATTGCCCAACGCTTATCAATAACCGAAAGTACTGTAAATACACAGATTACCAAGGCTCTGGAATTTATTCGGAAACAAGTCGAAAATCTATATTGATTATAAGCCAATGAAAAAATATGTATTTTTTCATTTCAGAGTCATTGAAAAATCTACCTCAAGTTAATATACTAATGAAAGCTTATGGAAAAGAAAACCGCAATATCAGGTCTGATTACAAAACTCCAGGTGGACAAAATCACACCTGAGGAGTTATCAGTGTTATATTCCACTCTGCAGCAAGGATCCACCGAAATTGATGCATTAGTAACAAGCGAATGGCAGAATGCTTCATCCGGATCATCTGAAATAAACTCTGCTGAGATCCTCCAGTCCATTCACCAAAAAGGACATTTCATATCAGCAATTTCAAATAAACCATCGCACCAATTTCTTGCCAAATCAAAAATTAACATAGCGCAGTTTATGCGTTACGCTGCTATCTTTTTAATTGCTTTTGCGATCGCATGGTTTTTAAGGGTTCCGGGAAATACCTCGGAATCTACCAATACCACAAATGTTTCCGTTGCTTACGGATCAAAATCAACAATTGAACTTCCAGATGGTTCCATGGTGGTATTAAATTCAGGAAGTAAACTTACTTATCCTATCAATTTTGGAAAGGATAACCGTACAGTATTCTTAAGCGGTGAAGGTTTTTTTGAGGTCAGGAAAAATTCGAATTGGCCATTTTTTGTCAAAACCAGCGGAATGACCATTAAAGTAACAGGGACTAAATTCAATGTTAAAGCCTATCCTGATGAATATTTTACTGAAACAACTCTCGTTTCGGGTTCAGTGGAAATTCTCGATGACGAAAAGGAAGGTGTCCCGAAATTATTAGCCATGTTGAAACCTAATCAGAAGGCAGTTTTTAATCGGGGTAAAGTTCAGATTGAAAATATACAAAAAGAAATTAATGGATTAAAAAGTCAAGAAAAAACTACTTCAGTTCCAGTCAAAGCAATAATAAATATTGAAAAAGTTGTAAAAACTGAAGAGGTTACATGTTGGAAAAATAATGTACTGGTTATAAATAATGAAAAACTTTCTGATTTATCGAAAAAACTGGAGCGTTGGTATAATGTAGAAATTTTATTAAAAAATGATGCGTTGTCCAATATTCGGTTTTCCGGGAAATTTGATAAAGAAACCATTCAGGAAGTACTAAACGCGTTGATGTTTATTCAACCATTTAGGTATGAAATTAACCAGAATAAAATAACAATACAACCAAAATTTAGCTTACAATAACATTATGCCTATGGTATAGCCAATCAATAAAAAGTAAAAAAAGCGAGAAATGTT
>JADGPS010000078.1 GCA_017882285.1 Paludibacter sp.
CAAATTTATTATAAATGCTGTTATCTAATTTTTTCCAAAGTTATGATATTTTTTTTTACTTTTTTACTACTTTTTGCGTCTTAATGTCCTCAAAAAACGCAAACAGATTAATTTTGTCCTACTAAAAAACTAAATTTTGCCATTGTAATATATTTGATTGGTTAAACACACTATAACGATAATAGACTTTTTTAATTGTAAGAATAATTGTAAGAATAATTTGTTTTTTATCTTTATTCATATAAAAAAATGAATGTAAATATCATATAATCAGTGGTATAAATATAGTGTTTTTAATAAAGTGAGAATAAATATAAAGTTGGTGAGACAACATTATAAATAGTTTATAATACTGATATTCAATTATAAAAGTTTTTATTTTTTACATTATGGTAAGAATAATGGTAAGAATAGATTCGTTTTGACTTATTTCAGGGTTAATTTTTCATTGTTTTGTTTGCATCAAAATAAATAATTATCTTTGTATCAATATATTTAGATAGTAATTTTAAACAACATTATTTTCGTGTTAAACAAGTGAAGTAATCCCATCCGGATCACTCATAAACCGAAAACACAATAACGTGTTTTCGGTTTTTTGATAAAAAGCTCAACTCTCACCTTACAGTTTAATTGTGTATCTTTGCACTCATTATTTTTTTGATTCAAAATGCACACTGAACTCCAACTTGTCCTTTTACCCGAGCAAGCCGAAACGCCTTTTTTACTGAACAAACAAGTGGCTGACAAACTAGTGATTTCGCCTTCGCGTATCACTCGCTTGCGGACCACCAAGAAATCAATTGATGCCCGCTCGTTTCAACCCAAAGTGAATATTACCGTGGAGGTGTATTGGGATGAAGAAGCTCCGGTTATGGAGAAACCTGTTTTTCATTATCAACCGGTGGAAGGCAAAACGCCAGTATTGATTATTGGTGCAGGCCCTGCAGACCTTTTTGCAGCTTTGAAATTGATTGAATGCGGATTTAAGCCAATTATCATTGAACGTGGAAAAAATGCTCAAGAACGCAAAGTGGATATTGCCCAGCTTAACCGCAATAAAGGGATAGATACAGACTCTAATTATTGTTTTGGTGAAGGAGGTGCGGGAACTTTTTCGGACGGAAAATTGTATACACGATCGAAAAAGAAAGGTAATACCGATCGTATTATAGAGATATTTCATTTTCATGGCGCCGATGAAAGCATCTTGTATGATGCGCATCCGCATATCGGTTCAGACAAGTTGCCCTCAGTAATTGGAAATATGAGCAAAACCATTACTTCGTGTGGTGGTGAAATTCATTTTGAACAAAAACTGACTGAAATCCTGATAGAAAATAATCAGGTGATAGGTTGTAAAACAGCTGACGGAAGTGTTTTTGAAGCGAAATCGTTGATTTTAGCTACCGGACATTCGGCTCACGATATTTATGAAATGCTACATAATCAGGGAATTGCACTCGAACCAAAAGGTTTTGCTATGGGCGTTCGGGTAGAACATCCTCAAACGTTGATTGACAGCATTCAATATCATTGTAAAACACGCGGTGAATATTTGCCTGCTGCAACTTACAATCTTGTGGATCAGGTGAATGAACGGGGTGTGTATTCATTCTGCATGTGTCCGGGTGGTTATATAGTTCCTGCCGGAAGCGGTGATAAAGAAATTGTAGTGAATGGCATGTCGGCTTCGCAGCGTAATTCTCCTTTTGCCAATTCAGGAATTGTTGTGGAAATTCGTCCCGAAGATATTCCGGCAGAATTTCAGGAATATGGTGTGCTGGCCGGTTTGAAATTCCAACAATATGTCGAAAATCTGGCTTATAAAAATAACGGCGGACTCGGACAAGTGGCTCCGGCACAACGTCTGGGCGATTTTGTGAGAGGGCGACTTTCGGCGGACTTGCCCGATTGTTCTTATTTACCCGGACTAATTTCGTCACCTTTGCACTTTTGGTTACCGGAAATGATTTCAAGCCGGTTGCGCGAAGGATTCAAAAAGTTTGACCGCAAAATGCACGGTTATCTGACCAACGACGCTGTTGTGGTTGGAGTTGAAACACGTTCTTCGTCTGCTGTTCGTATTCCACGTGATCCGGAAACAGGGCAGCATCCGGTTATTAAAGGACTTTTCCCTGCGGGTGAAGGTTCAGGCTATTCAGGAGGAATTTCTTCGTCTGCTATTGATGGAGAGAATGCGGCTTTAAAAGTTAGTAACTGGTTAATTAGTTAATTGGTTAATTGGTTTGAGAATAAAGTTAGAAATAAAAATAGATTCATGAGAAATAAAATACCGAAAGTACCGGCACCCAAAGAGACCAAATTGAAAGTAACCGAACCGGTTGAATTGATGGCCTTTTTATTGGCTAAAATGGGCGGCATGAGTCGTAATTCCATAAAATCACTGTTGGCTCACCGACAAGTAAAGGTGAATAATAAAGTGACAACGCAATTCAATTTACCTTTGCAACTGAATGATATTGTAACGGTTACCAGCGGCCGAGGAAATATAGAACTTTCGCACCCTAAACTTCGTATTATTTTTGAAGATGATTCTCTGATTGTGGTTGAAAAGAAAGAAGGTTTGCTTACCGTGAGCACAGGTAAAAGTGATGAAACAACTGCTTTTTCTATTCTGAAAAATCATGTGAAGAAAAGTTCTCCTCAAAACCGGATTTATGTGGTTCATCGACTCGACCGTGAAACTTCCGGTGTCATTATGTTTGCAAAAAACAAAGAAGTTCAGTTGATTTTACAGGAAAACTGGCATCGCATCGTTACACGTCGTATTTATGTTGCTTTGGTGGAAGGAAAGGTTGAAAAAGAACAAGATACGATTGTTACCTGGCTGACTGAAAACGAAAAATCGCTGAAAATTCATTCGAGCGATACAGATAATGGAGGACAGCAAGCCATTACACATTACCGTTGTATCAAATCGAACGAAAATTATTCTTTATTAGAAATTGAACTGGAAACGGGTCGTAAGAATCAGATTCGTGTTCATTTGCAGGGAATCGGTCATCCGATTGCGGGTGATAAAAAATATGGAGCGGGTATAAGTCCGATTTCACGATTAGGATTACATGCACGTTTGCTGGCTTTTTATCATCCTATTTCTACAGAAATAGTGAGTTTCGAAACTCCGGTGCCACGGAATTTCCTGAAACTGTTTCATTGAGAACCAAGAGCCAAGAACCAAGAGCCAAGACTCCTATAAATTAATATTAGAATAAAAAATCCCTTCCCGAAATAATCGAGAAGGGATTTTCTTATCTAAGTCTTTATTCTTTTGTCTTTGTTCTTGGCTCTAAAATCTATAGTCTTCTTTACAGTTCCCACGCCAAAGCACTTGCACCTAAAACGGCAGCATCGGCTTCCTTTAGCTCAGAGAACAAAACTTTGACTTTTCCTTTCCAAATATTTAACAGGTTTTTTTCCATGTTTTCAACAATCGGTTTCAGAATCAAATCTCCTGCTTTTGAAAGTCCACCAAACAAAATAATTGCTTCAGGAGCACTGAAAGCCACAAAATCGGCAAAAGCTTCACCTAATATTTTACCGGTAAAAATGAAAATTTCTTTTGCCACTTCATCCCCTTCCATGGCTGCATCAAACACATCTTTTGAGGTTATATCCTCGATTGGAATATTGCGTAAAAGGCTGTCTTTCTTGCTGGTTTCCAAAATTTCGCGAGCGGAACGTGCCACACCTGTAGCGGAGGCATACGCTTCCAGACACCCAGTGCGACCGCAACCACACATACGACCGTTATTGCGTACCGAAATTACATGACCCAATTCTCCGGCAAAACCATCGTGTCCATACACTATTTTTCCATCAATTACAATACCACTTCCAACACCTGTTCCCAAAGTAATCATGATAAAGTTTTTCATACCACGTGCGGCACCATAAATCATTTCGCCTACGGCAGCAGCATTTGCATCGTTTGTCAAGGCAGTAGGAATACCAAATTTATCGGCCATTAGGGTGGCAAATGGTATTACACCTTTCCAATTTAGATTAGGAGCAAATTCAATGTTGCCGGTATAATAATTTCCATTGGGAGCTCCTACGCCTATTCCTTTGATTTTATCAATTCCACCAACAGTATTAATCAGTTTGATTAATTCAACATAAATATCATCGATGTATAAATTGACATCCATGTGAGTTGCAGTTTTGACTGCACTTTTTGAGATAACATTTCCACGGGTATCAACAATACCGAAAACGGTGTTTGTTCCACCCATATCTATTCCTATTACATACGGTTTTTCCATAATTTTATTATTAAAAATTTTAATTTGAATTATTCAACAGGAATATCCTTGTTTACATTTTTTGAACCAACCAAAGCAAAGAATAACATGTAAGCACAACCGGCAAATATTACCCAGTAACTGGAGATATAGTTAAACATATCGGCAAACTGACCTTGAATTAATGGCAAAATTCCACCACCACAAACCATTACCATAAAAATTCCCGATCCCATTGCAGTGTATTTCTTTCCTAATCCTTCTACGGCCAGATTGAAAATTCCGCCCCACATTACAGAGGTACATAATCCGCATAAAACAAAGAGGAAAATACTTAATGGAACATTTGTAAAACCAAAAGAAATGTCCGATTTAAATACCGGCATATTGATAGTGGTTGTTACCGGGACAAAGATTGCTATTGCAACCAAAAGTGCAGCAAGAGTAGCCACAACAGTTAACATGGTTTTAGGGGCAACTTTTCCGCCCAAAACACCGCCTAAAATACGGCCAATCATCATCAGAAACCAATATGTTCCAACAACAGCACCAGCAACGGTAGTATCCATTCCTAAAGCTCCTTTGTCGGTTGAGGTCATGAATAAATTGATAAAGTTAGGAATTCCAACTTCAACGCCAACATAAATGAAAATAGCAATGGCTCCTAAAATGAAATGACGGAATGATAAAGGTGAGTATTTATCTTTTTGTTTTGATTCACCGATAATTTCTGCATGAGGTTCAGGAATGCGAACAAGTAATAAAGTAATAAAAGCCAAAGCAAAAATGCCTAAGGCTATAAATAATGCGGGATTAGCTTTATCAATTGTGGCTTGTGCAATATTACCAATTAAATATCCGATAAGAACCGGTACAATTGTTGCTGATAATGAATTTATAGAACCCCCGAATTGAATTAACTGGTTTCCTTTTTTTCCACCACCGCCTAACGTGTTGAGCATTGGATTTACAACTGTATTCAACATACACATTGAAAAACCGGCTACGAAAGCTCCGGTTAAATAAACTTCAAAGCTTTGGAAAATACCCGATAAAAACATGATTCCTACTCCGGCAAAACCTACAATAATAGCAGCTAATGCTGTTTTTTTGTACCCAATTCGTTTAAGCAATAACCCGGAAGGAATGCCCATGAATGCGTATGCAATAAAATTGGCAAAAGTTCCTAATTGAGACATGAAATTAGAAGCTTGAAATTGATTTTTTACAATTACTCCGAATGGATTCGAAAATCCTGTTACAAAGGAAATCATTGCAAAAAGTGCAAACATCATTGCAATTGGCAATGCATAATTTTTTGACTGTTGTTTGTTCATGTGATTAATTTTAAGTTTGATAGTTTATAAATTTACGAATATTTAAATTATGAATTCAACGATTTTCGGGTTATGCTTCTGTCAATACGTTCAAAAACGCGTGTAAAGATAGTGATATTATCAAAAAAACCAAACATGAATTTACAGATTCTTAAACAAAAACTCACTCATCCGCGTATACAAATGACGGCGTGTTTGTTTTCCAAGGATACTATGGTTTTTATCGGTGTACAATTGCATTTCGAATTGCTTATCGGCTGCTACCAATTTGTCGATATACAACATGGTATTCTGTGTGTGAACATTGTCATCGGCTGTTCCGTGAATAATCAGTAATCTGCCCTGAAGCTTGTCAGCCCGCTGCAAAGGAGAAGTCACATCATACCCTTTGAAATTTTCCTGCGGACGGCGCATGAATCTTTCAGTGTAAGCCGAATTGTACAACCGCCAATCGGTTACAGGCGCAACTGCTATGCCCGCTTTAAAAACCTTTTCGTCGGTGCTCATGCTCATTAAAGTCATAAATCCGCCATAACTCCACCCCCAGATTCCAATTCTCTCTTTGTCGATAAAACTTTGCTGTCCGAGATATTTGGCAGCTTCTACCTGATCTTTCGTTTCCAGTATCCCCAATTGTTGATAAGTACACTTTCTAAATTCCGAACCTCTGGCTCCTGTTCCGCGTCCATCTACACAAGCCACCACATAATCATTAGAAGCAAGGTAATATTCCCAGTCAATTCTCCAACTATCTGATACTTGTTGTGAATTTGGTCCGCTGTATTGCACCATCAAAACCGGATATTTTTTGTTCGGGTCAAAGTTGATTGGTTTCAACATCCAACCGTTCAGTTTTACGTTTTCAGAAGTCGTAAAGTTGAAAAACTCTTTTTTAGGAAGATTTAATGCATTGAAATCGGCTACTAATTTTGCATTATTTTCGAGGATTCGAATGATTGAACCGTTGTTTGAGCATAATGTAACAATATTAGGAACCGTCAGACTGGAAGCATTATCAACAAAATAAGTTAAAGTTGAATTGAAATTTCCAATATGTGTTCCTTTGCCATCGGTCAGTCTGACTTTCTTCCCTTTTATATCAACGGAATAAATATCACGTTGCATGGGCGAAACTTCTGCCGATTGATAATAAAGAACCTGTTTCTTTTCGTCAAATCCATATACATTGGTTATATCCCAGTTTCCTTTCGTAAGTTGTTTCTTAATGGTACCATTTATATTGTATTGATAAACATGACGATAACCATCATCTTCGCTAACGCCAATAAATGTTTGATTGTCAGATGAAAATTTTGTGTAATCAATATTCTCATAATCGACATAATATTTGTCTTCCTGTTGTACTATCAGCTTCGACAAGGTTGATTTTGGATTGGCGAGCCACATTTCCAGTTTGTTCTGATTCCGATTCAATTTAAAAATGGCCAGTTGATCTACCGAGTTTGTCCACCGAATGCGCGGGATGTAAAAATCGGTATCTTCGTCACCCAACCTCATGGTTTTGATTGATTTATAATAATCATCATACACACAAACACTTACTTTGGAATTGTTTTCACCCGCCTTTGGATATTTGAATTGATAAATGGTTGGATATAAAGTCAATTCATCTTTTTTGTCAGTTTTATTCAAATAAAATGGAAAAGAGTATTGAGGAACTTTTGACTCATCAAACTTTACAAACGCAAGCAATTTGCTATCGGGACTCCACACGAAGTAACGGGTAATTCCAAATTCTTCTTCATATACCCAATCCGGTGTTCCATTGATAATATTTTCAGGCTGACCATCTTTGGTTATAGGTAATTCAGTATTAAAATCGAGTTTTTTCATGAAGAGATTATTTTCCCTTGCAAAAGCAATATACCGGCTATCGGGTGAAAAAAGCGGAACTTCTTGTGGTCCGTTATCCGAAAGGGTTATAATTTCATTTCGTTTTAAATCGTACACGAAATAATCGGCAGTAAAAGTACGGCGATAACGGTACTTTACATTGTTATAAATCAATAGTTTGTTTTCGTTTGGACTAAATTCGTAACCCGAAATTAGTTTTATGGGCGAGTCTTTTAATTTATAAATGCTGAATACTGTATCGACAAGGGCACCGGTTTTGAAGTTATATTTTACAATGGCTTTGTTGTTGATCATCAGGGTGTAATTCTCTCCGTCATTCATCGAACGGGGAATATCTGCATTTTTAACTTTGAACTTGCCATCGGTAATATCATAAAGCAAATTGGCAAATAGAAAATTTATACATAGTGTTAAAACAAAAACAAGTGTGAAACGTTTCATTATAAAGTGATTTATGCCTGAGAGCAGGTGTTCTTTTCTGATTTTATTTTTCGAAAATTGAATTTGAGGAATGATTTTCAGTATTTCCTGACAAAAATAAGTCATTTTATCGTTTTTGCCGTTCATATTCCGAAAGTTTTTAATTCCATTAACTAATTATCAATGTTTCTATGTATTCTTACCTAATATTTACCGTCATATGAATCTGATTAAAGACTTATTTAACTTTTCATCACGTAATGATGCGCTCGGAATTTGTCTGAGTGGAGGAGCAGCGTTGGGTTTTGCCCATATCGGCGTGTTACAATCGCTTGAAGATCATGGCATTTACCCAACTCATATTGTGGGTTCCAGTATTGGAGCAATTGTAGGTACAATGTATGCTGCCGGGTATTCACCCAAAGAAATGTTGCAACTGGTGAAAGATGATAAGTTATACAAAATCACGAAATTAATGACTTTTCATCCGACTTTTTTGAAATCAGGCTTATCAACACACGAAATGCTTCGTTCGTTGGTTCATGAATTAATACCACACAATAGTTTTGAGCAGTTGAAAAAGAAATTATATATATGTGTAGTAAATCTGAACAAAGCCGAATGGGAAATTGTCGATTCGGGTAATGAACTTGATAAATGGGTGGCAGCTTCAGCAAGTATTCCGGGTATTTTTGAAACGATTAAAGTCGGTGAAACTTACTATATAGATGGCGGATTGCTGAATAATATGCCTGCGCAAGGAATTGAGGATTTTTGTCAGGTTATTATTGGCGTGGATGTTATACCACATAAAGTTCCGACAGAACTTAAAAAACCAATTGATACACTGGCATTTGCACTAAGAGCTGTGCAACATCAAAACTCCAAAGAAGGACGTGATTTATGCCGGTTTATTATCGAACCGCAAGCCATCGAAGAATTTCATGAGTTTAGTTTTGATGCTTATCAGGCTATTTATCAGCATGGTTATAAAGCTGCAACAAAATATATCGCTGAAAATCCGGAAATGATGAAGTTGGCTAAGTAAGCCGGCTCAACAAAACACACAATCGGCTGAATTTCGTGAATGAAGTTCAGCCGATTGTGTGTTTTATTACCTGCATAATGCAAAATTTGCACTATGTTGTAGTTTCTATTGCAACGCTTTCGGCAATTCAATTCGAAAAGTAGTTCCCTTGTTTACTTTGGAGGAAAATGAAATTTTTCCTCCTGTCAGGTCAATGATATTCTTGGAGATAGTCAATCCCAATCCCATACCGGTAGATTTGGTAGTAAAACTGGAGACAAATAGTTTTTCGCCGACTTCATTTTCTATACCCATTCCATTATCAGCAATTTCTATTACAACAAGTTCATTAGTTTGAGCCAGTTTTATTTGAATCTCGCCCTCCCGATCATTCGGAATTGCCTGAATGGCATTTTTCAACAAATTGTTGAAAACCTGCACCATTTGTTCGGCATCAGCGTAAACAAAAACTTCATTTTCAGTTCCTTGATAATCAATACGGGCATGTTCATTGTTATTCGCAAAAAGCTGAACCACAGAAAATAACCTGGAAGCGATGTCAATCCGTTCGAAATTTGCTTCGGGCATGCGTGCAAAATCAGAAAAAGTGCCGGCAATGCGCGACAGGTTATCAATCTGTTCAATCAACATAGCGGTAGCTTTGACAAAGTATTCATCAAACTGCCTGTCATTTAGTTTTCTGGTTCGCTGAAGTTGCTGAATGCTCAATTTCATTGGCGTCAGCGGGTTATTTATTTCGTGTGCCACTTGCCTTGCCATCGATTTCCAGGCCGATTCCCGTTCCGATTGTGCCAGCAGTTGTGCACTTTGTTCCAGTTCATCAACCGTTCGGTTATACTGAATTACCAACTGACCAATTTCGTCATTCAACGTATAGTCGATTTTCTCGTTCCTGCGTCCCAATTGCATATCTTTCAACTTGTTTTCCAATAAGATTAGCGGAGCTGCAAGTTGTTTTCCTATAAATAAACTCAACAAAACGGCAAGCACAATGATGATTAAATAAATATGAATAATCACCGAAAGAAAACTTTCAATTTCAGTTTTAATCTCGTCCTGACTGAAAAACTGAGGAATGGCAATAAATCCAATTTGCAGATAATCTCCGTTGTAAAAATCGGTATAACCGGTCAGATAATTCAATTTCCCGATATGTTCATATTGATTAATATTTGAATTCGCATTAAAAAAAGGAGTAGGTGAAATTCGGGTTCCGATCAGATTTTTATTAAAAATAATGGGTTGAGAACTGCCAATCATCTGTCCACGGTTATCGTACACGTGAATATCGGTATGATAAATATAAGAAAGATCCTGTAGATAAAAGTTTAATGCCTGAGTATTTCGTTCATTCAAATCCTGATTCCAGTAATACATTTCTTGCAATTCCTTTTGAATGTAGCTTTTTTTACTTTCAAGGTTTGCGATTTGCTGTTCCCTATAGTTTTTCTCAATAAAATTTACCGAAACAAAAAAGATTCCTACAAAACTGATAATCAAAAGACTGATAAATGTATATTGAAATTTTGTCGTTAAACCAAGTTGATATTTCCATTTTCGTTGCGAAAGGAAATATATCCAAACTATCAAACAACAAGTAGCAAAAAACGCCAGAAAAGTATAAATTAAATACAGAAAATAGGCTGCCGGTTTATATAATTCCTGTTCTGTAATTACAATAAAGATCTTTGAATTTGGCGTATAGATATAATTTAACCGCCCTTTATCAATCCTGTTGAAAAAATCAGATTTATTTTTTGGAATCCAGTTTGATTCAGTCGGATATTCAACCTTTCCTGAAGAAAAAACCAACCTGTTATGTTCATATTTAGCAATGGAAATATTAAGTTGGGTTTGAATATCGGCAGAGCTTGCAATCAATAAATCGGGGAAACTATAACTTTTAAAATTTCGACGCGGATAAAATTCCATGTAGAAAAAAACAGAATCCGAAAGTCGGTTATTCAATTGAAATTGACCGATATACGACATGTTATTTTCGTTGGCAGGCACACTGAAGAAATGTGTTTTTTTGAGTTTATTTCCTGATTTTGAAATGAATTGAGCATATTCATTAAATAATTCGGAATGAATGGGCGCCATATTCAACCGCATTTCATATTTACTCCAAAAACCACGCAGGTATTTTTTATTCAGATAATTATTTGCTATTGTCAACGAATCTTTCCGTATCAAAATTCTGCCAATACGATTGTCCTTATTAATCTTTTTATCAAGCTCTTCCAATAAAATATCCGCCATTCGATCGTTTTCCGAATTCCCGTTGATATAGATATTTTGAGCAAGAACCTTGTATTTATCGATCTTTTTTGTATTGTTAATAATCATTGAATTACAAACTAATAATGCCGAAAACAGAAAGACCCAAAAGGCGATGAATCCATAGATATTCTTTAACTTCGGAAAAAGAAAATATAAATAGAATGCAATCCAAAGTGCTGTAAATGAAATTGCTATTCTAATCGTATCTTGTGGTGAAATTATCAGGCAACCGATTCCTAAAATCAGTCCAAGAACAATATCAATAAACAAAACCTGTTTTATTTGATGCTTTGACTGTATGAATTTATGCGTTTTGAAAAACAGCATGCACAACCCGATGCCCCAGACTAAAATCAGAAAATGAATCCAGATGGTTATTCCCGAGAAATCTTTAAAATGAAGGATACTTAGCTGAATACTTGAATGATAAATAAGTCCGCCCAAAATGTAGTACACCAGCACAAAATATAAAACACATAACAGTTGAACAGCAATCCGTGCAATGAATGACTTTCGTAAATTTAAATTTGTATAGAAATAAAACAAATAAATGGTTGATAGAAAGTATGCTGTAAGAACCGATAAATGGCTGATGGAAGTCAATAACGAATTGGATGCATATTGAAAGGGCGTGAAGAGTTTATTTGAAAAAAGCAAGGCTGGCAAATTGAAATACAAAAACAATCCGATAACTAACCCGACACTACCGGATAAAAACAAACTGGACGATAGTGGAAGAGTTTTCTTTCGGAAAATACGGGGAGAATTTGCATACAAAATGAAAAAAAGGAGAAATGCCAGCGAATAAGCAATCAATCCTATTAATGACCATATTTCATTGAATATTGGTGTTTTAGGTTCAACAAATGAGAATAAGTACTTGTTACCCGAATCAAACACGGCATATTTATCCGTTTTACTTCCATTTACCATCTGAATTTGTTTATCCAGGTCGAAGCCTTTAGCATACGAATTAACTAATTCTTCATTTTCATACGGATAATTGTTTTTCAGGATAATGAATGCCTGAATCTGAATGGATTTAAATGAAAGTATTTTACTTATACAAAAGGCATTTGGTAACTGAAGGAATTGCCAGTTAGTTGATTGAGAAAGTTTACTATCAGCCGTCTCGAGATGATTGTCCGACCAGAAAACCAGTTTATTTTTATTGAAAACATAATAGGATATTTCGTCACCTGCAAATGGATAATTTCGTAACGAATCAACCGAAGTATGAACAAGGATATCTTTCATCTTATCCAACGTACTTTCGGCCTGAACTTCTTTCTGAATGAGTTGGTGCTGAAATGAGGAGATATTTATAGCATGTTGTGGTGAATTTTTATATTGATAATCGCACAAAAAACCTGTTGCTAAGCAAATTACTAAAGCGAGAAGCGTAAAATACGAATTATATCGGCTATTGAATATCTTTTTCATTTTCAATTTTTAATTAATCATGATGATAGGGTTCCCCTTTTAAAATGGTCATGGCGCGATAAAGTTGCTCAAAAAATATCAATCGAATCATTTGATGAGAGAACGTCATGGACGATAGAGATAATAAGCTGTTAGCCCGTTTATACATCCGATCGGAAAAACCATACGGTCCTCCCACAACAAAAACCGTGCGTTTTATGGACGACAACATTTTTTTGGAAATAAATTCCGAAAATCCAACCGAAGTAAACGGTTTCCCTTTCTCGTCCAATAAAACAACATGATCATTCGAATCCAACTGATTAAGAATTAAATCGGCTTCTTTTTCGAGTTTTTCTCCAATCGAAAGTTTTTTGGTGTT
This sequence comes from Paludibacter sp., assembly GCA_017882285.1. Classification (GTDB taxonomy): domain Bacteria; phylum Bacteroidota; class Bacteroidia; order Bacteroidales; family Paludibacteraceae; genus Paludibacter. The sequence goes on from JADGPS010000078.1 coordinate 13,036, forward strand.
TTTTAATTCCGGAACAACCACCGATTCATACGGGATGTAAAAACTAAGCCTTTTTTGATACTCTTCCTGTAGATGAATCAAATGTGAATTAGTCGTTTTCCCTACGGTTAACAGTATTATTTTCATTGAATTGGTTTAATTTTACTTTTTTGGCTTACTATTTGTAGAAATAAAAAACGATCAAATAATGGATGACATGAAATAAATTAATGTATTTTTGCCAATAGTTCGGTAAAAAATAATTTACATTTAAGCGGCAATAGTGCCGTATAATAGTAGCTCTTTGACATTTTGGTTATTTTTGAGTAAGTATGGTTTAA
>JADGPS010000124.1 GCA_017882285.1 Paludibacter sp.
TTGTTTTTTCAATGACTGCTTCCTAATTCATTTATTGATATTGAATATAAATGGGTTGTGGTTTCAGTTTCATTAGTTCTGGCGGCGTTAGCATGCGATGAGGCGGTTTTCTCAGGTCGTTTTTATAAAACAATTTGAATCCTGTAAATTGTACCGGTTCTTTACGAATATACAGAATATAGGTACTGTGTTTCAGCACCGGCTCACCCCAACCATCCATGTTCATCACTATCTGCACTTCGGGGTGCAACACTATATTCTTGTAGTTTCGAACCATCCCTTGCGTAAAACGATGCACGATAAGAATTTTAGGAATCAGGTTATTATCTCGTACCAATTTGGCCAGGTATGCCGAACAAAAATTAATGTCTGCTGCATCCATGGTTCCAATTTTATGGCCGGGTATGCCGCCATCTTTCATCGAAAATTCGGGATCTATAGCCAAATGTACCTGAGGCATCTTCAGATATTTTTCCAATAACGGAACTTCATGTTGCACATTACTCTGTGCCACCTGTATGTCTAAAAAAACAATGGCATTTCCCATCTTAGCTATTGCCAATGCCGAATCAATCTGCACATCAGGCATACGTTTACAATATTTCCCATCTTTCATAGGAATGCCCTGCGCCACTACCGCAATGTAATGGATGGCAGGTTGAACCGGAGTGGTTGAGTCGGCTTTTTTCCATGCGGCGACTTCTACATTTAATCTTTTCCAAACTTCTTTCGGCGGATATTCACCCAAAATTCCCATTTTTTTCGAATAGAGGTTGCCATAATAGGCCACAATCCTTTTGAAAGGAAGAATAGCTCCATCTAAAGGATAGGAACGAAGGTGGTTAGGCCATAATCCGGTGGTATCGCCATTTGCCAACGCTTTTAATTTCTTTTGGTAGGCAAGGGTGTCTATTTTGACAATTTCTTTTTCGTGTTTTTTAAAAAACCATCCTCCCCCTGTTTTTTTTTCACTTTTCTGATTACATCCGCTAAGGATAAAAATAAAGGCAAGAGCTAATATGTTTAGTTTATAGTTCATAAGTTATTTAGTTATTTGTTATTGGGTTATTTGTTATTTGGTTATTTGGTTATTTGGTTATTTGGTTATTTGTTCATTTTTACATTTCTTCATTAGCACATTATCAAATTAGCATATTAGCAAATCATTTGCCAAAGGTCCGGTGCATTGATTTAAGCAGTCCTTGCGGCGTACATTCCGGAACAATCATTCTGCGTACGGTTTGCAAGGGTTGTATTGAATCGCGTTTTGATATAAGCGTAAACGAAATCTTAAAATATTTGCTTAGTTCCCCGGCACCTTTGTGGTCATACACTCCATTTGGGTAAGCCCAGTATTCAACAGCTTTGCCCACTATTTTTTCCAACTTCTTTTTAGGTTCTGCCACCTCTTTCTGCCAGTCAGCCGCCTCTTTGTATTTGGTCACCATAGTATGATCCCAGCTATGCAGCCCAACGGTATGTCCTGCTTTTGCCAACCCGGCAATTTGATCGGTGGTCATATAATTCTTCTTGTTGTACGTAATGGTCATGATAAAGAAAACGCCTCTGAATCCATATTTTTCCATCACGGGAGCAGCAATCATGGCATGTTCCACCCTCGAATCATCAAAGGTTATCAACATAGGTTTTTCGGGCAAGGCCTTATTATAAACCAGATAGTCATATAATTGTGCGGGTGAGATAGAATGGTAACCACTATCAGCCAGTATTTTCATATGCGCGGTAAAGGTAGCCGGGCTTACCGTATAATCGCCTTTTTTGCCTTCTTCAATACGGTGATAACAGAGAACCGGCACCTCCGGTTTTGCTATAATCTGCGCAGAAGTATTCATGGTCTGTTTATCAACGGCACTTTCATTTCCGGCAACCGTGTAGGTTGCTGCGCCGGAGTTTCCATCGCGTTGATTAGCGTGCTTACAACTGCTAACTACTAACCCCAATAATAGGGTACTGATAAGGATAAATTTTCTGTTCATTCTATTTGATTTTTTTAAGTCTATTTCCAGTCCGATTTACAATTATACTTTCTTGCATTTCCCTTTTTTAGTGGCATGTTCTTTTAGTTATAATTGGTTTAATCAACGACAAGGCACAATCTTTTCACTAACGAATAATTATATCTTTCACAAGAATTTAAACACCCAAACCTATTTGTGTGCAGCAACAGTATCTGACCTTACTGTTGTTGAATCAGATTCGGTACCATCCCCATAATTCAGATTTATCATCTGTAAATTTTCCGTGGTTATGGGATAAATAGCCACAATGACTATACCGCTTTCTTTCAGACATACAAGTAACTGGGATTTACTTTGAAGAATGTTTACGTTTTCGTTCGAATGTTTCTTGTCTTTGATATAACCCCTCAGTGCCGATTCGAGTGTTTTAATTACCATGTCTTCTTTGCCCATTGCTTTGCCGGTCAATTTAATTCGGTACGAAAAGCCGCTATGATTATAGTTGGGTTTAAGCTCGTAAGTAAATCCCAAGTTACCATTATTTTTTTCAGTCCATGGAGTACCCAAAATGAAAAAGTCCAGGGTGGCATCATTCGATATTCTTTCAGCCGTTATAATTTGATGTTCCGAACCGCCCTTCCGGAAGTCAACATCCGTCTTTTGGTATTTTGTAAAAATGACTGACATAGGTGTACTGAAATTCATCCCGGCTACTGAATCGACCCTAATGTCATTTTTTATTCTGTTGATAATCGTTTCCAGATCGAAATAGTCTGTATTGACACTCTCGTAGGCAGATGTTCCAGTCAGTAAGTTCACTTTAAAATCTTCGGAAATGGAATCGTATTGCGAGTTGATAACGTATTTGGCGTTTTTGTTGATAAAACCGCCTTTCTTTTCGCGCACAACCCAGGCAATTTTCCCATTAAATGGCAAAGCAGACTCAAATTGGGCATCAATAACCATTTTTCCTTTCTTATTAATATATCCAAATTTGTCACCCGATTTTACTGCAGCCAGTTCATATCCATTAAAAGGGTATGCCTCGCTAAATTGCGCCTGAATGTCAATATTCCCATTCTGATTGCACCAACCCCATTTGTTGTTTTGTTTAATAATATACCCATCTTTGTCTGCCTTCATTTCCGAAAACTTCGGACTGATAAGATATTTCCCTTTTTCATCAATCAGTCCCCATTGATTTCTTAATGAGACGATTGCTTTTCCACTTATAAACTCTTTTGCATTCGTATATTGATAGTTTACAATGAACTTTCCTTCCGTGTCGATGTATCCCCATTCGCCGGCACCATTTGCTACGGCACATTTTCCTTCGCTGAAATTACCTACTGCCGAATACAGAGGTTCGATTTTGACGAAACCGCTTTTATCTACAAATCCCCATTTCCGGTTTATGCTGTCCGTGCTGATGCTGAACGCTGCCAACCCATTTTTAAATATCCGTACCGATTTGGCAACCGGCAACTTAAATTTTGTCTCACCCTGGCTGTTAATAACTTCGGGTGCTCCGTTTTCAGAAACCACCCAAGCGACATCTTCGCTGAACACCGTTGCTTCTTTATAATTCGCCTTTAACGCAAAATTACCATCTTCCGAAATGAAACCCCACAAGGGCTTGTTACCGAAAACCTGAACCAATGACAATCCGTTTCTGAAAACAGTGGCTTCTTTAAATTGCGAATGAATGATCATCTTTCCACTCGGGTCGATATACCGGTAAGCAACCCCATTCCGCACCGGAAGTAGATTAATTACCTGATTCTCTTTGGTAGTTGAACTACAAGCGGCCAAAAACGCTGTCAATAAGACAATACTGATATGTTTTAAATGTCTTTTCATATTCTGTTTCTCTTGTCCAACCGGCTTATTATCTCTGTATGCTGGATGTTTTTTTTTGAAACCTTCATTTTAGCCTCACAAAACTACATAATCTATTTTAAATTTTACATTGTTCTGTAAATATATTTTTCGACAAATCAATTCGGGGAATGTTTTACATATTCGGTCGATAATGAATGGTTGTAATCGAAACGCATAAAATCCACTTAATTGTATCATTTTATTTTTCAATATGTTAATTCTGTTATGAAGTATTGATTCATTAGAAAAGAATCATACTTTTGAAACAATTAATTCTTATCGGTTGCATTTGCTGTTCGTAAAATTAATGTATTTATCCTAAGTACATGACAAAAATTTGAAAATATCTATATTTGATTGAAATTCAGCATTTAATAGCATTGAGGCAATAAAAGTTAGACCGTATTTGAAAAAACTTTTTGCCCTTTTTCCATTGTTTAGAATCCTGATTGGCTTTATATGTTCGTGTAAATATATTCCGACCAAATATGCCCAGCAAAAAGCAATGGTAACTATGGCAACAAGTTTTTCAATTCTGTCAATATCAGTTAAATGAGTGTCTTCTAAATTGAATCCA
>JADGPS010000079.1 GCA_017882285.1 Paludibacter sp.
ATGTTGAAATTTTATTAAATCGAGCATCAAATGATCAAAACCATACAATTGATTTTCAGGAATATAGTCGAGAATTTTTTTGTTAGCCATGTAAACTCCCGTACTTACAATGTATCGCGTTGTAGGTTTCTCTACAAAATTGTCTAATTTATGGTCATTCCCTACTTCCAAAACACCATAATCCACTTTTTGATCGCGTGAATAAGCAGAAATAGTAAAAATATTTTGTGCTTCAATATGTTCATTATAAAATACTTCAAAATCGAGATCGGTTAAAACATCACCGTTCATTACCAAGAAATTTTCCGGTAAATCATTTATGAGTTTTAACGGTCCCATGGTGCTTAATGGTTTGTCTTCCAATGAATAATCAATTTTTGTTCCCCATTTGCTACCATCACCACAAAAAGCCCGAATAATGTCAGCCATGTGATTAACGGTGATGGTAATATGATCAAAACCGTTTTTGGTTAGTTGGCGAATGATAATTTCCAAAATCGGCATATCACCAACCGGAACCAATGGTTTTGGCAAACTGATGGTGTACGGTTTGAGTCGTGTACCTTTTCCACCCGCTAAAATTATCGCTCTTTTAGACATTATAAATGCTTGATTTAAAGTAATTAAGATTATTATTTATCCAATCAATAGTTTCTTTTAATCCAGTTTCGAGTGTGTAAATAGGTTTCCAATTCGTATTTGTTTGTAACTTTGTGTTGTTACAAAATAACCTTTCCACTTCGCTTTTATCAGGACGTATCCTTTGTTCATCCGAAATAATTTCCACTTTGGTACCTATTAAGTCAGCAATAAGTTGAACCAAATTGCCAATTGTAATTTCCTCACTCATTCCAATATTCGTTATTTCTCCAAACAATCCATTCGTTTGAGCAATTTCAAAAAAACCGTTGGCTGTATCTTTTACAAAAGTCAAATCTCTTGTTGGGCTTAAGTTTCCTAGTTTTAAAGTAGTTTCGCCGTTTAAAATTTGAGAAATTACTGTAGGAATTATGGCACGAGCAGATTGTCGTGGACCGTAAGTGTTGAATGGACGAACAATTTTAACAGGTAAATCGAATGATTTGTAGTAACTGATGGATAATTGATCAGCTGCAATTTTGGTTGCAGAATAGGGTGATTGACCTACCATTGGGTGTTTTTCGTCAATTGGCACATATTGTGCGGTTCCGTAAGTTTCGCTGGTTGAAGTAACCAATATTTTTCCAACTCCCTGTTGACGTGCGGCTTGCAACACATTGTAAGTCCCGTCAATATTCGTTTTGATATAAGCTTGTGGCGAAACATAAGAATATGGAATTCCAATTAAAGCCGCTAAATGATAAACCGTTTCACAATCGTGCATGGCAGCAAAAACCGAGTCATAATCGCGGACGTCGCCCGAAACAATTTCAATTTCATTTTTCAGTAAGCTACTATCCAACCAACCCCATTTATTAGAAGAATTATAGTGTACAAATGCTTTTACATTGTAACCTTTTTCAACTAACAATTCCGTAAGATGTGAACCAATAAATCCACCTGCTCCGGTAACTAATATTTTTTTCATTCTTGTTGAATTTTCAATTAATTTTATAATGAAAGCATTTTTTTCAATCCATCCTGAATAGAAATCTTTGGTTGCCAATGCAATTCCTTTCTAATTTTTGAAATATCAGCAATTGTGTCCAGGACTTCATTTGCCCGAATTTCGTGGGTACAAATATATTCGATATCCGAATTAAAAAAGCCGCGAACAATTTCAATTATTTCTTTGACAGAATAGCTTTTTCCTGTTCCCAAATTAAATTTTTCAAATTTATCAGTCTGATTATCAATTGCTGCGATAATAGCTTCAACAATATCTTCAACATGAATATAATCGCGCTTCGGTCTGTCGTCTTTAATTATGATTTTACCATTTTGAGCTTGTTGAATAATGCTTGGAATCAGAAATTCAGGATTTTGTCCTTTTCCATAAATATTAAACGGACGAAAAATGGTTATTGGTACTTTAAAATCACGATTGTATCCTTCGCATAAACTTTCACAAATCACTTTTGTTTGCGAATATGGATTATACGCTTGAATGGGATGATTTTCGTCAATCGGTTGATATTGAGGATGACCGTACATGTACGAGCTGAAGTAAATCATTTTGGCATTTTGTAATCTACACAACTCTAACATATTTAAGGTGCTTAAATAATTAGTTTCGTAGAATTTTTTTGGTTCATTGTACGAAGCCGGAATAAAAGATAAATTGGCCAAATGAATGACAATATCAATTCCTTCAAACCGCTTAACTTGTTGCCAATCACAAATATCTATTCCGTTGGTAATATCCGCCAATACCAATTCATGCTGAGTTTGTTTCAGTCGTTTTTGTAAATAAGTTCCAATAAAACCGGAATATCCTGTTATTAAGATTTTCATACCTGAGTTCAATATTTGAACTTCAAAGATACGATAATCTTTTTATAGTTAAATGATTAAAGGATAAATTGAGATGAATTTTTTGTATTATTTTTGAACCATACCCTGTATTTCAGTATTTTAAATCAACGAATTATTTCCGTGTAAAAGAGTCATTTGGGTTGCCATAGCAGCTTTTACAAATGATTTATTACTTTTGTACCATTCCATAGAAATTTATTTTTTCACATGGAGAATTACTATATTGCACATTATAAGATTATTATATGAAAAATAGGACTCGCATTATTTACATTAAACCGGCTAACTCATCTTTCATCCGCGGAGATCAACAAATTTTGGAAAAGGAATATGACGTGAAACCGTTTTTGATGGATCAAAATAAAAATAAATTCATTTTTGGCATAAAACTTTTCGAACTTTTTTTTTACTTATTGTTGAATATCTTTCGCCCAAATGTAATCTTTGTAGCTTGGTTTGCCGATTATCATTCAGCCATCATGGCCTTAATTGCTAAATTAACCGGGAAGAAATCCATTATTTTTATTGGCGGACAAGAAGCTGTTTCCTATCCTGAATTAAGAAAAGGAGTTTATCGGAAAAAAATCAGAGGTTTTTGCGTGAAGTTTGCGTTGCGAAACACCAGTCTTATAATTGCAAATCATAAGTCGCTGATTTATCATGAGAACTATTATTACAACAATGAAAATCCTCATATCGATGGTATTCAGCATTATGTGTCGAATCTGAAAACGAAAACGGAGATTGTTTATAATGGAATTGATTCGACCAAATTTAATCGGGATATTGCTATCAGTAAGCAAGATAATTTGGTGCTTACTGTTGGCACTATGAGCCATCTTGGTGATTTTAAGAACAAAGGTTTTGATTTATTTATTCAGGTTGCAGCGAAAAATGAGAAACTTGATTTTGTATTAATTGGTTTAAATCCCAATTATCTCGATTGGACAGAAGAAAATTACAAAGTTTCCCAAATCCCTAATTTACAGATTATTCCGTCATTTTGTCCCCAAAACATTCTAAATCAAAAATACAACCAGGCAAAGGTTTTTGTGCAGGCTTCCATCACCGAAGGAATGCCGAATACCTTAAGCGAAGCAATGTTGTTGGAGTGTATTCCGGTGGGTTCCAATATTAATGGAATTCCGGATGCAATTGGTGATACTGGTGTTATTATTAAACATCGAAAAGTGGAAGAATTGGAAAAAGGAATTCTTCAAGCTCTGGAAATGAAAACTGGTAAGGCCGCAAGAGAACGTGTTTTGGGCTTATTTACTCTAAGTTTACGAGAAGAAAAAGTGTTGGAAAAAGTTCGGAAACTAATTGGCAAAGAATAAATTATTGAGATTCAGAATTAGCTGTAGCTCAAGAATCGGCAGGATATTGCCTACATTTTTATCCAACTTGATGGAATTAAATCATAAGTCGATTCATTTAATTCAGGATTCTTGAACCATTTCAGTGGTACAATAACCATTTTATTTGGATTCGGGTTCAACCAAGCTCCCCACCAGCTAAACGAGCTATTTGCACAAATATTATGCTTGCAATTGCTCATTAAAATCATATCTAAAAAAGACTGACTTTCGCTATTAATATTCACAATTGATTTCTTAATATTTATCGGTTCAAAGTTTTCTTCTGCCCACGCGTAATTATTTGTAAAAATATAAAAGGAAGGAGATTCTACATTCTTTTGAATAAGTTCAATTGCATTCTGATAGTAATCCTGAATATCTAATAATTCAAATGGAGAATTATCATAATCACCCCTTCGAACATGAATTGATACAGCGTTTTCGCTTTTTATTTGAGCTAAAAGCGAACTATTTGATTTATCTATCTCTTTAGCCAAACTGAAACTTTTCAAAAGTTCATTTCTTATGCTTTCGAAATACATCTCAGTTTGAAAATACCCATAAAGATAGGTGTTATCTTTCAGAGAATCAATTTCTTTGTCATATTTGAATTTTATTCTCTCTCGATACAACGCTTTTCCAAGAAATATTCTTTTTAGTTTAAAAAGTTGCTTAATTACCTCGTTCGAGTTCCATAAATTTGGAATATATTGACGCACTTCTTCGGGTGTGGCAATCTCTTCATTAATATTAAAAACGTCTAATTCATATTCTCTGTAAGTAAAATTCTTGCGTGGAGTTCTATCTTTTACATGCGAAACATCTAACTTTAATTCGACGCCGAGTTTTTTCGCAACTACCTTTCCACAAGCGTATTGAAACATTTGATTTCCTAATCCACCAAACAAACTTACTATAATCATTTCACAAGGTTTTCATTTATACAAATCAGATTTTTGTCAATTCGAATATTCCACAGCCATAGTTACAGCCATAATTTCTATCAATTTCTATTTGATTTCTATCAACATTTTCAAAAAAATCTCCTTTATCATCAACAAAAGAAAAGCTATTCAATATGTATTTATCGTTAAATATATCAAGTAAATACCGAACGGAAAAAACTCTATGTGCGTTGAATTCAATTCGTTGACTACCAATCGGAACAGAAAAATAAAATTTACCACCAGTTTGTAGCATTCTGGTAATATTTTCAATCGCTTTTAAATGTCCATTATAATCAATTGGATCGCCATATCTTCCTAATCCAAAATGTTCTATAGCATGAAGTGACGAAATTGAATCATACGCATTTGTCATATTAGCTGGAAGTTGCATTAAATCAGCTCGTTTGAAAACAATATTTTCAGTTTTACTCGTTTGATCTCTGATATCAATAATCTCAATTTTTCTAAAAACTGCCACGTGAGCTACAAATCCGTCCGTTCTCGAACCAATATCAATATGTCTCAAAGGATTGTTTTCATATATTTTTCGGGCTACAAGTAAATCTTGATGAAAATAATGACCAGACATTTTACCCGATTCAGTAAAACGTTCACCAAAAATGGGAAATGTTTTTCCTAATGGAAATGTTTCGTCTAATCCTTTTTGTTCCTTTAATTTTTTATAATCATTTAAATAAAAGCCAATTCCACGAAAAGCATCTCTGAATATTATTAGATCAATGCCAAATAATCTAAGGTTCTTCTTTAATTTTTCAGATAAAAGTTTGAATGCGTTTTTCATATCGGTTTTTTTTACTTCTTTACTGCCAAATAGTTGATTGTGCTAAATATCTCGTGGATTTCTTTGTATGTTGACATTTCATAAAAGCCATCTTTTAAAATCCTGTATATCTTGTAATTGTCTTTTAGCAAGTAGAAAAAATCTTGAAAATAGGTTCTTGAATCAATGTTACAACCGCCAAACTCAAATTGAATAAAATCAATCTTCTTGCTATCAATCATTTGTTTAGCTCCTTCCAATGCTTTCAGTTCATGACCTTCAATGTCTAACTTCAAGAAATGAATTCGATCGATATTATTTATTTTGCAATAGGCGTCAATAGTTGATAATTTCACCTCTTCACTTTTGTCCATTGATATTCCATAGTGCTCTAAATTTCTATGATAAACAGAAGTCAGTCCGGAAGCATCGTGGTTTGTGTAGAGTAATTGATAATCCTCAGAATCACTAAAACCAAAATTATTAGGAATAATATTTTGGATATTTTTGGTCGTTTCTAAAAACTTTTCATACGTTTTCCTCGATGGTTCAAATGAGTGTATTGTCGCTTTTGTTTGAAAGAAATCGGATAATGCCTTTGAATAATTTCCCACATTTCCACCAACATCGAATATTATAAGCGATTTTTCTGTATTTAATTTCTCGTTTATGTATTTAAGTACATTTAATTCACCACTTTCGTAAAAATCACCACCATTGCCATAATTCATGCCTTTTAATGAAATGTTAAACAGATATTCAAATACGTTTTGAAATCTTTTTTTTCCCATTATCTCATTTACAATTTTCTTTCTTAATTTCATTATTTCATTATTTCATTATTTTTTGTGGTTGTAATTTAGAAATATACTTTTCATTTTTGTTTCTATTTTAGGATAAATGCCATTTTCTCTAAAATAAATTGATAGGATTTATTATATAATTCATTGAAAAACAGTTTAATGCTTAGAATATACAGAATTCCTGCCAGCACAATTTGAGTTCCCAAAAGTAAATAATTATTGTGAATGAGAAACGATAGTCCAAATGCACAAGCCGCTATTATAATACCAACCCCGATACATCTCATAAAATCAGTTAGTTGATGTTTTATAAAATGTTTCAGGTCGCTTTTAAGGTATAAAATGGAAATAAGATAGGCAATAAAACAAGCCAATGCATAGCCCGAAAGCATGGCTATTACTCCAAAATGGAAGCAAACAACAACCGAAAGGAATATCAGACTTTTTTTAATGAGTTCAATTCGAAAAGTGATTTTAGACTGACCTCTGGAATTTAATGCACTCACATTGAGTGCGTAAAGTGGCCCGAAAAGCGATGCCAAACATAACAATTGAAAGTAAGGCACGGCCATCATCCATTTAGCGGAGAGCAAAACATAAATAAATGGATTGGCTACTGCAATCAATACCAACATAATGGGGAAGGTAATAATGGACGTTTTTTGTGCTATTTCTCTGAAAATTCGTCGAAAACGTTCGTCATCATTTTGTATTTGAGTAAAAAGAGAATATGTACTTCCAACCAGAACAGCTTGAAAACTAAAGTTAAATGTTTCGCTTAATTTGTTTGCTTGTGAATAATAACCTACTTGTTTAATTGGATAAAATCGGCTTAAAAGTAAAATATACAGATTATTAAATAGAACATTTAAAATTGAAGTCCCAAGTAAATTAATACTAAATTTCCAAAAATTACGAATAACGTCGAAGGAAAATAGCCACTGAGGTTTCCATTTCACAGACAAATGAAACGTACACATTCGAAGGAATTGATATAAAACTTGCTGAGTTACCAACGCCCAAACTCCGTAATGCATAAAAGCTAAGACCACTCCACAAATTCCGCTCAAAACCGTTGAAAAAATATTGACCTTTGCCATTATCTTGAAATTCATCTCTTTGTTAAGTTTCGTCAGCGGTACTAAATACAACGCATTGAATAAAATAGCTAAGAAAACAATTCTACCAAGCAAAATAAGTTGAGGTTGGTTGAAAAAATGAGCAATTGCCGGTGTCGAGAAAAACAGAATCAAATAAAGTAAAAGTGATGTAAAAATATTAAAATAAAAAATGGTGTTGAAATCGGTTTCGTTTGCATCTTGTTTGCGAATTAGCGCCTGACCAAATCCACTTTCCACCAACACATAAGACAAACCTGCAAATACCATCACCATTCCAAGCAAACCGAAATCAGTCGGCGAAAGTAAACGTGCCAATATCAGTCCAATAACGAACTGAACAGCTTGTTGCCCAAACCTATCGATCATTGTCCAGGTCAAAGCACTAACCATTTTTTTCTTCAAATCGTCACCCATTTATCTGCTTTAGTTCAGTTTTTATTTACCTTTTATTATATCAAATCCTTCGCCGTAAACACCAATTGCCGACGATTGCGATATAAATGCATTCGGATCGATGTCTTTTACAATACGGAATATTTTTACCGATTCATTTTTTCGGGCAATAACCGTAATTACCTTAACCGGTTCTTTTGAATACCAACCCATACCGTCGAGAATGGTAACTCCTCGATGAACATCTTCGTTTATTTTTGTTGCTATTTTTTCATATTCTTTGGAGAAAATAAAAAATTGAACGGATTGTCGCACACCGTTTATAACCATATCTACGGCTATTGTTGTGATTGCCATGGCAGTAAGACCATAAACTATTCTTTCTAAACTACCAAATTTAAAAAAATAGGATGAACAAATTATCAAAACATCGCAATAAAGCAGAATCCGACCAAGTGTTATATTCCGGTATTTATTGACTACTTTGGCAATTATATCAGTTCCTCCGGAACTTCCATTCGAAAGAAAAACTATTCCAATTCCGCCACCGGCTAACAAACCGCCGATAACGCAAGCCATAAAATTATCTTCTGCACCAACAAAAGTTCCCGGAACAGCTTGAGGTAAAATGGCAAAAAAGATTGTCAAAACCGCAACTCCATAAATGGTTCGCAGGCTAAAAGCCAGTCCAACAGTTCGAACGGCAATTACAAGTAATACCAAATTGATGGCAAAAAAAGTAACTGAAATTGGAATTCCTGTAGCATAATAAGTTATTGCTCCAATGCCGGTAACACCGCCACCCGTAATTTGATGCGGAAGTAGAAAACCTTTCCAGGCAGCACTATACATTAAAAGCCCGAAAGCTATAAAAATGTATTCTCTGATGTTAATCCAAGTGTCTTTTGTAACTGATTTCAGATTCATTTTGGTTTTTCATTTGAAAAGTGACGAAAATCATAAAACAATATTTACAATTTTTCCCAGAACAACAATGATTTTTTTCGGCAATTTGCCTTCGAGATATTTTGTGGTTTGCTCGTTTGTCATAACTGTTTTTTCAACATTTTCTTTGCTCATATCAGCCGGAAGTTCCAACATAAAACGCACTTTTCCATTGAAAGAGATAGGATATTTAACAGCCGATTCTTTCAGATATTCTTCGTTGCAAATTGGAAAAATAGCATCACAAACTGTTTCGGAATTTCCAAGTAAATGGTATAATTCTTCAGCAATATGTGGTGCAAAAGGCGCCAGCAGAATGGAAAGCGGTTCCAGAATTTCTCTTTTGCTGCATTTCAATGTGAAAAGTTCATTCACACAAATCATAAAAGCCGAAACCGAAGTATTGTAAGAGAAATTCTCAATGTCAAATATGATTTTCTTAATCGTTTTGTGCAGAATTTTCAACTCTTCAGCGGTTGGTTTTTCATCATTTACCAACAATGTATTTTCTTTATAAAACAATGACCATAAACGTTTTAAAAAGCGATGAACGCCATCAATTCCGTTTGTATCCCATGGTTTGGATTGTTCCAACGGACCGAGGAACATTTCATATAAACGCAAAGTATCTGCACCATATTTTTCGACAATGTCATCCGGATTTACCACGTTGTACATGGACTTTGACATTTTTTCAACCGCCCAACCGCAATGATATTTACCATCTTCCAAAATAAATTCAGCAGATTTGTATTCCGGATTCCAGTTTTTAAATTTTTCAATATCAAGAATATCATTCGAAACAATATTTACATCGACATGGATTTCTGTGGTTTCGTATTGGTTTTTCAAATTTAACGAAACAAAAGTATTAGTATCTTTAATCCGATACACAAAATTGCTTCTTCCCTGAATCATTCCCTGATTAATCAGTTTTTTGAACGGTTCATCTTCACAAACCAAGCCTAAATCAAACAAGAATTTATTCCAGAAACGGCTATAAATCAAGTGACCGGTTGCATGTTCTGTCCCACCGATATATAAATCCACGTTTCGCCAGTATTTATTCGCTGCCGGACTAACCAATGCTTTGTCGTTTTTCGGATCCATATACCGTAAATAATATGCAGATGAACCTGCAAAACCGGGCATCGTGCAAAGCTCAAGCGGAAACCTCTCCCCAGCCCTCCCCAAAGGGGAGGGAGAGTGCAAAGCATTATCATTTTGCAATGTTGAATTGGAGCTTTCTCCCCCTCCTTCGGAGGGGGCTGGGGGGAGGTATACCCAGTTTTTAGCACGTCCGAGTGGTGGTTCGCCTTTTTCGGTTGGCAGGAATTTATCAACTTCTGGTAATTTTAAAGGTAAACGGCTTTCGTCGAGCATATAAGGCATTCCTTCTTTATAATATACCGGAAACGGTTCGCCCCAATAACGTTGACGACTGAAAATCGCATCGCGCAAGCGGAAATTCACTTTTACACGTCCTAATTTTTTTTCAGCGATATATTCTTTTGCTTTCGCAATGGCTTCTTTCACAGTCAATCCGTTCAGAAAACCGGAATTCATCATGATTCCTTCTTTCGCATCCAAACTTTCCTCGCTCACATCGCAACCTTCAATTAGTGGAATTATTGGCAAATTGAAATATTTGGCAAAGGCATAGTCACGACTATCGTGAGCAGGAACGGCCATGATAGCTCCGGTTCCATAACCGGCCAACACATAATCACTTATCCAAATTGGAATTTCAGTTCCGCTTACCGGATTAATGGCATACGAACCGGAAAAAACGCCGGTTACTCGTCGATCGGCAAGCCGCTCGCGTTCAGTACGTTTTTTAGTTGCTTCCAAATAATTTTCAACTTCTTTGGCTTGTTCAGATGTTGTAAGTTGTTTTACCAACTTACTTTCGGGAGCAAGAACCATAAAAGTTACACCGTAAATGGTATCGGCTCTGGTGGTAAATACTTCAATAACCTCACCCTGACCCTCTCCAAAAGAGAGGGAAACTGCTTTTTGAACAGAAGCTTTTTCGGATGAAGATTCAATTTTGGATAATTCACCCTTTATTTTTTCAACAACAAAATGCGGTACTGATTTTACATCTTCGTTTGAAAATCTGATTATTTTATACCCAAGTTCTTCAAGAATATCTGTTCTGGCTTCATCAAGTTCAATTTGTTCATCACTCAAATGATATTCACCGTCAATTTCAACAATGAGTTTCTTTTCCAAACAAACAAAATCGGGAATAAATCTATCAATCTGATGTTGTCTTCGGAATTTGTAACCGGTTTTATTTCCACGCAACATTTCCCAAAGAATACTTTCTGCTTCTGTTGGCTCACTACGCATTGCTTTAGCATGATCATGTAATAAACTCCAGTCAAGCTTATTAGTTGTAAAGAAATCAGGTTTTTTATCTCTTTTTGATTGTGATAATATTGTGTTTTGCTCAGCTCCCTCTCCTTTGGAGAGGGTTGGGGAGAGGTGAAATTTTATTTCAGCGCCTTCGCTACGTCCTATCCAGTTTTTCTGAGTTTCAGTCAACGAATCAGTCCATTCAATTGTGTTCAAACCATCGAGCAACCGTTGTGCATAAGCCGAAACGCGCAAACTCCACTGACGCATAAATCGTTGTTCAACCGGATGGCCGCCACGTACCGAAACGCCTTCGCTTACTTCGTCATTAGCCAAAACAGTTCCGAGTGCCGGACACCAGTTTACTCTCAAATCGGCCAGATATGCAATGCGATAATTCAATAAAATTTCTTGTTGCTCTTTTTCCGTTTTCGATTTCCAATCTTCGGCATTAAATTGTAAGTCAACTGTACAAGCAATATTTAAGTCTTTTGTTCCTTGTAATTCAAATACTTCAATCAATTCGGCAATTGGTCTGGCTTGTTGCGCATCGTTGCAGAAATACGAGTTAAACATTTGAATAAATGCCCATTGAGTCCATTTATAATAATCAGGTTCACACGTACGGATTTCACGATCCCAATCGTAACAAAATCCAATTTTATCCAATTGTTCGCGGTAACGTGCAATGTTCTTTTTTGTTGTAACAGCCGGATGTTGACCGGTTTGGATGGCATATTGTTCAGCGGGTAAGCCGAAAGCGTCATAACCCATCGGGTGAAGTACATTGTAACCTTGTAAGCGTTTGTAGCGGCTGAAAATATCAGAAGCAATATATCCGAGCGGATGACCAACGTGCAATCCTGCCCCCGAGGGATACGGAAACATATCCAAAACATAATATTTCGGTTTGTTTTGGTCAATTTCAGTTTTATATGTGCTGTTTTTCTTCCAATAAGCTTGCCATTTTTGTTCTATTTCTCTGAAATTGTACTCCATAATATATTGAAAATAAGTAATTAAAGATTTATTTTTTTAATTTTTCCAAATTAAAAAATAAACATGCAAAGTTAATCAATTTAGCCGAATAATAAATTCAATGTATAGCTAAAAAACAGATTCAATGTTTTTTAATGATTGTCTTACACAGCTATACGAAAAAAATGATTATTTTTGTCGGTTAATTATTAAAATCGAGTTGAAATGTCTAATCTTCATGCATCTACCCAATTCAAAGTTCCTGAACCGACTTTAAGACGTTTGCCTTGGTATCTGGCTTATGCTCAACTAGTTTTAAAAGAAGGCGAATTGTATTTGTCGTCTACTCAGATTGCTAAAAACATTGCAGTTGATGCATCGATGGTAGCAAAAGATTTGTCCTACGTTAATATTAACGGAAAAACACGTGTTGGATATGATGTGAAAGAGCTTGTCAGCATTCTTGAAACATTTTTAGGTTTTACAAATTCTCACAAAGCATTTTTGTTTGGTGTTGGTAGTTTGGGGGGTGCTTTGATGCACGATAACGGATTGGAGCAATTTGGGTTGGAAATCGTTGCGGGCTTTGATGTGAAATATGAATTATCCGGAACCAGTATCAATCGAATCCCCATTCATCATGTCGATCGATTTGTAGAACTTCAACGTCAAACAGGGATTAATATTGGTATTCTTACTGTGCCGGTGGATAGAGCGCAACTGGTTTCCGAAATGATGATTTCCGGTGGCATTCAAGCAATCTGGAATTTTACACCATTTCGGATTCGGGTTCCTGAAAATATTATAGTTCAAAATACTTCCATTTACGCTCATTTAGCAGTAATGTTTAATAGGTTGAATGCGATAAAGGAAAATGAGAAAAAGCAAGTTAGCAATCAAAAACAGCAAAAAAACAAATGAAGATATTTGCCATTGGACAAAATTACGCAGAACACAACAAAGAATTAAATAGCCAAAATCCCACTGAACCAGTCGTGTTCATGAAACCGGATTCGGCACTTTTAAAAAATAACAAACCATTTTACATCCCCGATTTCACTCAAGAATTACAT
>JADGPS010000125.1 GCA_017882285.1 Paludibacter sp.
CCATCGCTGATAAGCACCTTGCTGTAATCAATTTCAAAATTCGGGGCTTCACCGGTTATTGCATTTTTCAATGCAAATTGACAGGCATAATTGTATGGTGACATTAAATCACCAGCCACTTTTTTAAAACCGATTTTCAACAGGAAGTTTAATGCTTGCAAAAACACAGTTACTAAACTAAACTTTGTGCGTTGATTGATTTGTCCTTCAGTGCTTGACGTACGTGGTTTTTTTGATTTGACGCGGATAATATCCTCGCCTTTACGATTACTTGAACCTATTACAGTTCCTACAGTTCCCGAGAATCCGCCTAAGATTCCCATATTCATCTTTCCCATTTCCTTTTATTTTTAATGGGTTAAACAATTTATTTGTGCAATCTGATTCTACCTGAGTTCTGTTGATCAATCATTTCTCTTTCAAATCGTTCTTTAACTTCTGCCCGCTTACTGTTGATCATTAGTTTGCAGATTTTCATTAAACCCTGGCTGCCGCCGCATACCAGATTTGCAACAAGTTTGCCAATGCCGGAATGAAGGCAATTTGAAAGCAGTTGACGGCAATAAATTTATTTTGACGGCAATTAAAGGCAATTTGAAGGGATAAATGAAGTCGATTGAAGGGAATATATTAGTCGGCAGTTGGTAGTTTGTAGATGTAGTCTTTGCTCTAGGTTCTTGGCTCTGCTTTATAAAAACCAAAGTGTTTCTTTTCCTGTTTGGGGTAATTCAGAATGTACAAAATGAGGAACTATCTGAGCCAGCATTTCGGAATACTTCAAAGTGACCGGCAGTGATTGCTTGGATACCGATTTCCAGTATAATTGACTGAATTGACATATTTGATGTAACAATTCAGGTACGGTAGCATCTTCAATCGGATTGCTTTCTAATGATTTTGAAGAATATTTCTTTATCGACAGTTTTATCGGGAAAGGATAGCCCTCCCGGGTATTATAGGTTTTACCTTCTATATGACCATTGTTATAAAGTAAATACTGTTCATGACCAATTGGGAGGTATGTGCCGGTATTAGGCATGAGGGTCGATTGTGACAAATCGAATCCAAGCACATCCTCCGACAAGGTTTTATTCATCGAAATCACGATAACCGGAATATCGAGACCTAATTCGGCAAGACCTTTTTCAATGGGTTTCAATTCATCTTTACTTAATGTTTTGTAGAAATGAATGATCAACCGTTGAAGGGTTTTGTGTTCACTGCAATATTCCTTTACTGCCATTAGAATTGAACCTGCTAATTCGGAAATCTGATCTTTTCGAAAACAATCGAAACCATAGAATTTTCCTTCGTTTGAAAAGCTAAAGGCACTCCCTAAGTATTTTTTGTCGTTAGTATCACAGTTGAAAGCACTAATTCCGATTATCAACTCGTTAGTATCATTATGTTTTAAACTCCAGGGCGTTCCTCCTAACTTGGCAAGCAAGGCAATGGCTATGTTGGGCAGACTAAAAATAAAACTTTCAGCCAAAACGGCTTTATTATTTTCTTCAATACGATACGAACCCCATGTTTTTTCTACTTCTATTACTTGCGAAACAATGCCCCGATGCAGTAATTCTTCTTTTACCCTGTAGTAAATGGCTTTGTTTTCTTCACTCTCACTCCATTTGCTGAAAGGAGAAAGATAGATTGCCACATACCGTTTGTCCGGATCAATTTTTCGTTCATTCAGCTGAGCTACTATTTCGGGTAATGGATTCTCCTTGTTATCAAAATAAATACTCCAACCTTTTTCGGTCAGATAGTTTATATTAACAAATTTTGCAATACCTGAAAACCCTTGTTTATCTCCCATTAGATAATCATGTACCGTTTTTGCCATGAGCTTATCTGCATTTTGACAAATAAAAAAGAATACAACATGAACATCTTGTTTAATCAGCTCTTTGGGTCCAAATTTTTTAATACCGGTATAAGGATCTGTATCCACACCACCATGACCAAACAACAAACTCGATTCCTTTAATTGACTTTCATCCAAACGTTTTGAAGGTACAATCGTCCATTCGGTACTTTCAAACTCCATAAATTTACGAAATCCGGTTGTCAATAAAAAACGGTCTTTGAAAACAGAAATCTCATTCCAATACCGAATATACTTATTACTTTTATCGGGTGCAGGTTGAGGAATTCCAAGTGCCTTTTGTAGCTTTTTATTGACGCATGGAAAAACCTGATCCAGATTGCGTCGGGCATTATCCGACATTTCAGTGTATCGATATAATCTGTTTTCAAACAGTACCCAATTAAAGTCATCATGCGATAATTCTTTCAGCAATCTTGAGGTAACAGGCTCTTTGTAAACCGAAGTCACTCCACCCGAACTTACAATTAATCCGGGTTTTTCGGTAACACCTTCCAACTGTACCCGCAATTGAAATACCCGAAATCCATTGCATTGTTTCAAAGGAGATTTGTCCGGGACCCAAACTTCAATATCACCCACGAAATTCAATTTCACAGGTAACTTTAAGCTTCTGAAGTATTGCAATATAAAGTGCGTATAATACTGTTTCAAGAATGAATTTGACCAACAGGGTTCATTATCATTATCTGAAGATTTGTAAGTATTTAGTGTTACAGCTATCCCGCCTTCGGATTTTTCGTCGAAAGTGGTGTATAAGGTTTCTGTTTGTTGGGGTAATGAAAGGTATTGAATAAAAAATGAAGTATCTTCTTCGGTTAGTTTAACAGCCCGATTTATTTTTTGAGAAACGAGATAACAACACAGCTTTTGTTGGTTGTGAGTGAAATTTAAAAGATTCAATGTTAATAGGTTAGAAGCCATAATTCAATACTTTTAGGTAAAATATGTAAACTTGTTCTACAAAGTTAAAAGCTATTTTTATATCTACCAAACATTTCCTTAATTATCTGCATAAGTCCGTTACTATTAGAGATCATTGGTTTAACGAATCGCGATATTCAATTATCTTTTGTTCATCATACTTGTCTTTTTTGCCAATTTTGGTAGGTAGAGGAATCTTTTCTGCCTTTTTAAGTCGATAAAGTCCACTTTCCGAAATTGCCAATAACTTCATAACCTGTTTACTGTCTATTAGATTCGGTGAAATGTCGGACTTGTTATCCACATCATTCGATTTATTCTTTTTCACTTGCTTATCAAGTACTCTGTCTTCGCTTGTTTTAGGAGTCATTTTCCCCTTTTTCACTAAAAAATGTTTTATGGGCTGCAACTCTTTTACCACACCCAAATACAATAATTCTTCCGTTCGCTTCCAACTGACTACATCAACAAGTTGTTCCTGAATTTCCAGATAGGCTTTAGCAATGCAGGCTTTCAGTAAGTGAATGATATAAATATTCGAGAGCCTGTACCTGTCGGCATCAACAACCGGATGTTCCAACTCTTCGAGCCGGTAATTTTTTGTTTTTATCTTTTCGCCAATACGTTCCAGACAAGTCGTTAAATGTTTATCAAGAATCTGATCGCGTAAAAAACTACGAATCCGGGTGTCTGTTTCTGTCGGGATATACTCCAACGCATCTTCACAATACAAATTGGTTTCACTTAGCAGTAATTGCCCGTAATAGACGCACTTTAGATTAACCGGCTTCAGGTAATGAAGTGAAAAAGCCCCCACCTGTTTACCATGTGTCGTAACTTGTTGTTCAATCCGTAAAGTGTAGTTTTGACTTTCGGCATTTTCGGGTAATTCGGGATTTAATTGCCCGTACATAAGCTGATTGAATAATGGGAAGTAATAATCGAATTCCATAGTCGATGAATTTAATTGCTGTTTAAACACTATTTAAACCGGTCGCATATTTCCTTTATTCCGTACCTATTTCTTCTTTCTGAATTCTCTGATAACCCGTTCCATATATGCTTCGATGCTTTCGTTTTCTTGTTTTCTGTTTTCAACCAATGTATTTGCAAATTCGTTAAAATGGTTTTCCATTGTTTCTGCTTCGACATAATAGTCAGGTAGGCTGATACATATTTCGAGAATGCATCCAATTTTTCAGTAGTCCATTTTCCACCCCATGTAGCTACGGGTTCTTTCAGCAAAGATGTAGTAGTGTCCATAATTATTTATTGATGTTTTTAAACTGAGTTTATTATTATCACAAGTTCAGCTCTTACCAAGAAATAAAATTATTTACTTGGTAAATTACAAGATATTCTTTACACAATCGCCTGTTTCACCAGACTCATAATATACTCCAAATCTTTATCATTTTCCACTTTATGTTCATAATCACCATTTAAAGAATGTCCTTTTAATACAGAAACGTCTCTCATTAAATGTTTTGGATCGTCCAGTTTCCCGGCTTTCATATTAATACTGA
>JADGPS010000126.1 GCA_017882285.1 Paludibacter sp.
GTGAAGCGTGGTGGCTACTGTTCTTAGATGATTAACGATAACAATAGCAACACCCATATTGGCCGGTAAATGTTTTAGCAAACGAATATAGGCATCGAGTCCACCGGCTGAACCGCCCACGCAAACTACCGGAAAATTTTTCGCATTAGTTTTCATAGCTGTTTTTCGTTTTTATATTTTCATTTATTTACCGGGGATGAATTACTCCATTTCCAGTTGAGAATTTCCGGCATATCCTGACCATACTTATTAATATACAGTTTGTGTTCAGCAAGTTTGTCCTGCATCAACTTTTTCAGGTTTGCACCGCTTTCGCCCAACTGTGGCAACCTGTTTATCACATCTTGTACCAAATGGAACCGGTCAAGGTCATTTAAAACCGTCATGTCGAAATAAGTGGTAATAGTACCTTCTTCCTTATAGCCGCGGACATGCATATTTTCATGATTGGTCCGGCGGTAAGTCAACCGGTGAATTAGCCATGGATATCCATGAAACGCGAACACAACAGGTTTATCTTTAGTAAATAAAGCATCGAAGTCCTGATCGCTCAATCCGTGTGGATGTTCGGTTTCCGGTTGTAATTTCATTAAATCAACAACATTAACCACCCTTACTTTTAGTTCAGGCAAATGTTCCCGAAGAATGGAAACAGCCGCCAGGGTTTCGAGCGTTGGAACATCGCCGCAACAAGCCATCACCACATCGGGTTCTGTATCTTCGGCGCAACTTGCCCATTGCCATACGCCAATTCCTTTGGTGCAATGCTCAATGGCATCTTCCATATTCAACCATTGAGGTGCCAGGTATTTACCGGCAATAACCACATTCACGTAGTGCCGGCTTCTCAAACAATGATCCCAAACCGATAATAAACAGTTGGCATCAGGCGGCAAATAAACGCGGACAATAGACGCTTTCTTGTTTACCACAAGATCGATAAAACCGGGATCCTGATGTGTAAAACCATTATGTGCCTGCTGCCAAACGTGCGAAGCGAGCAGGTAATTGAGCGAAGCAATTTTCTTCCGCCAGGGCAATTCTGCACTTACTTTCAACCATTTGGCATGTTGGTTAAACATGGAATCAATTATATGGATAAACGCTTCATAACAATTAAACAATCCGTGCCTTCCGGTTAACAAATACCCTTCGAGCCAACCTTCGCATTGATGTTCGCTAAGCATCTCCATTACCCGGCCGTCGGCAGCCAGAAACTCATCATTCTTTACGGTACGTGCGTCCCATTGCCGGTCAGTAACTTCAAAAACAGCATTCAACCGGTTGGAAAGTGTTTCATCAGGACCAAAGATTCTGAAATTACGTTGTTCACTATTGAGTTGAATAACATCGCGAAGAAAGACACCCAGTTCATGCGTGTCGGCAGCCTGAACGGATCCGGGCGACGGCACATCCACTTTGTAACTTTTAAAGTCCGGCATGATTAAGTCTTGCAGTAATAAACCACCATTGGCGTGAGGATTAGCACCCATTCGCCGGTTACCTGTTGGTGCCAACTCAGCTAATTCCGGGACAAGACGACCATTCTCGTCGAAAAGTTCTTCGGGTTTATAACTCTTCATCCAGCTTTCAAGGAGTTTTAGATGATCGGGATGCTGCGAATCAATGAGAATTGGAATCTGGTGAGACCGGAATGTTCCTTCAATCGGAACGCCATCCACTTCTTTTGGTCCTGTCCAACCTTTGGGCGACTTCAGCACAATCATTGGCCAGCGAGGGCGAGCTGTATCATTTTTTTTTCGTGCATTATTTTGTATTTCATGTATTTCCGCAATGACTTTATCTAACGTAGCAGCCATGCGTTGATGCATCTTTTCGGGCTTATCACCTTCCACAAAGTAAGGTTTCCAACCATAACCACGGAGCAGTTGATCGAGTTCCTTATGCGAAATACGATCCAATACTGTTGGATTGGCTATTTTATAACCATTCAGATGCAGAATAGGCAACACAGCACCATCGGTTATGGGATTCAGAAATTTGTTGGAATGCCAGGCGGTTGCTAATGGTCCGGTTTCGGCTTCGCCGTCACCAATTACACAGGCCACAACCAATTCCGGATTATCAAACACCGCTCCAAAAGCATGGCTAAGTGAGTAACCCAATTCGCCACCTTCGTGAATAGACCCCGGACATTCAGGCGAGACATGACTGGGAATGCCACCCGGAAACGAAAATTGCTTAAATAATTTTTTCAGTCCGGTTTCATCCTGACTTATATCGGGATAAATTTCACTGTAAGTGCCTTCGAGATAGGTATTACCCACCAATGCAGGACCGCCATGTCCCGGACCTGAAATGTAAAACATGTCCAGATCATATTTTTTGATAATTCGGTTCAAATGCACATAAATAAAATTCTGTCCCGGTGTAGTTCCCCAATGTCCCAGCAGCATCGATTTTACATGTGAGGGCTTCAGCGGTTCCCGAAGTAATGGATTATCGTTGAGATAGAGTTGCCCAACCGACAAATAGTTAGCAGCACTCCAGTAAGCGTTCATCTTCCGTAAAAGTTCTTTTGACAAAGGTTTTCCCTTTTCATTTATTTTCTTTGTTTTCATCTTTAAAGTGTATTGATTTGTGTTGTGAATTAAAGTGCTACCTGTTTTTTGAGTTTAAATAATTTATAAATTTCGAACCAAATAATAGTTGATAATCCTGCCAAACTACAGATAAGGACATTGATTAAAGTGAGTTTTTGAAACTGAAATAAATCCAGAAAAAAGTTGATATTGAGGATGAGTGTGAGAAAGAAAATAGCGCCACCTACTACCCACAAAACGGCTTTGTTGGGTGTAACTATAATTCTAAATATATTATCTGTCCACGACCGATTAGTCAATATAACTGCAATGTTTGAAACAATCAAAGTAACAAATGCCATTGCACGAACTTCTTTGTCTCCGTAGCCAAGATATAAACCAATAAAATATACAGCAAGGGAAATAGCTAAGATTCCAACACCTTGAAGACAACTAAATAAGATTTTTTTAGCTCCAAAAAAAGGTTCATCAATCCCTTTTGGAGGTCGATTCATTACGTTTTGTTCTTCCTTTTCGGCTTCAAAAATAATGGAACAGGCCGGATCAATGATTAATTCGAGAAAAACAATATGTACAGGCCATAAAATTAACTGGAAATTGCCCAGCAAAATTGGCAATAATGATAATCCGGCAATGGGTACATGGATTGCAAATATATATCCAAAAGATTTTTGGAGATTATCAAATATGCGTCTTCCCATACGAATAGCTCCCACAATGGATGAAAAGTTATCGTCCATAAGTACTAATGAAGAGGCTTCGCGGGCAACATCGGTTCCTTTTTTTCCCATGGCAATACCAATATCTGCCGATTTTAGCGCAGGAGCATCATTCACTCCATCACCTGTCATGGCCACAATTTCCCCATTTTTCTTTAATGCATTTACGATTTTAAGTTTTTGTTCGGGAATTACTCTGGCAAAAACGTTGATTTCCTTTATCTTTTTGCATAATTGTGCATCCGATATTGCATGTAATTCCTGTCCGGTCATGCACATTTCAGGATTTTCCAGACCAATTTCCAACGCAATATGTTTGGCTGTTACCGGATAATCGCCTGTAATCATAATCACTCTGATTCCTGCTTTATAACATTCACTTACTGCTTGTTTCACGTTTTTACGAATGGGATCTGACAGTCCGATCAGACCAATAAATTCAAACGTAAACTCGTGCTGAATTTCGGGTAACCCTTTCGCTTTAATTTTTGCTTTTGCTACGCCTAATACCCTTAATCCATCTGAAGCTAATTCTTCAACAGCCTGTGAGAGCCGTTTTTTTTCTTTTGCATCCAAATGACATAATTCAAAAATAGCTTCAGGAGCTCCTTTTGTGGCAATAATTTTCTCTTTTGTTTCTTTTGACGAAAAAACCCGCGACATGGCCAGTAATTCTTTGGAAAGCGGATATTCTTTAATCATTTCCCAGTTTTTATGTATATGTTCGGTTCCTTTCAGATACAATTTACCCATGCCGGTAATGGCTTGTTCCATAGGATCGAATGGATTGGTTTGACTGGAAAGAATGCCAAACTCCATGATTTCGTGAAAATTCTCATTTAACTCGTCCGATTTTTCAATCGTATAAAAATTTTTCCCATTATAAAGTTGTGCAACCGTCATTTTATTTTCGGTCAGCGTTCCGGTTTTATCGGTACAAAGCACGGTTGCAGAGCCGAGAGTTTCTATAGCCGTTGGATTGCGGGTCAATACTTTCTTTTTTGACATTCGCCAGGCACCAAGCGCCATAAACAC
>JADGPS010000035.1 GCA_017882285.1 Paludibacter sp.
GAGTTATAAATTGACATCAAAAGGCTTTCATTCAGAGGCGATAATAAAAGATTATCCTATACGAAACAAAGCCTGTATGTTACATGTAAGAAGACGTCGCTGGCTGATAGAAGAGACAGGAAAAGTGATAAGTCGAGAATGGAATCTAACAGCAGAAGGGACGCGTTACACACAAGGTTTCGCGACTTTTTTAAAAGGACTTATTGGATACTTACCCGATACACAGTCATTCCCTTGAAAAGTTTTATTACATAGACGGAGAACAATTATCTCGTCAATACAAAGAACATCTGAGTGATTATCGAGAATGGAATCAAAAAGATCATGCCGATAAATGGCTTATCTTTCCGGATAATATAGGCACTCACATAAGCATTGATGAAACCTCAGTTTCTAATGGTGAATTATACACTATCATAACCAATAACCGCGTGTTTCGAAGATGGGTTTCGCGGTTTGTAACCGCGAGTTTTTAAGAACGCGATTGAAAATCGCGAAACCCGAAACCGCAAGACCCATTCTTTAATTTTTATTCACCAGATAAATCCCAACCAATACTACCACTGTTCCGGGGGTTTTGTGAAAAGTAAGAAATCAAACTAATAATTTAGCCGTCATTGAAAGCAACGGCAGTGCCTTGCTGTAATCCAGTTCAGGATATTCCAGTCCGAGGGCGCGAAGGTTAATATAATAGTTTTGATGGTGGAGATAGTAGTTTTTTTCCGACTGAACAAACCATGCTTTTTCGCCCGACTTTTCAGCGATAAACCATTTTTCCAAAAGTCGTGCAGTACGTCCGTTACCGTCGATAAACGGATGAATCTTTACGAAAACCAAATGAATATAAGCTGCGTAGTAGAACACTTCGTCAAGTGCAAGTTCGGCTGAAAGCAATAATTTTATATCGGCATACAGCTTTTCCATTTCTGTCATCACTTCCTGTGGTGCAGCAGCCACGTACTCAATTCGTCCATCGTCTGTCAACACATACATAATCTGTGTGCGGATTTCTCCCTGTTGGCGCTTGTCAACAATGTGTTTGCTCAGCAATTTATGAGCATGAGTGAGATTCTTTTCGTTCAGTTTATTGGTTTTGGCAAAAGTATAGGCGTTATATAGGTCGTCAATCTTTTTGGTATAATCGGGTTTGAATTTCACACCCATTTTTTTATGTTTGATATACGAATCCAGTTCAATTTCTTCACCCTCAATCTTACCGGAAAAAACGGAGGCCACGGAGGTGTAGAAACTAAAAGTATCGGTCGAAATTTCAGCTTCTGTCAGGCTCTCAAAAGCAGTTGTGAGCTTCGAAAGGTCTATACCCGATTTGTAAGTCTGGAGTAAATCTGCCGATAGAATCTTGAATTTCATAATCATTAAGCTGAATTTTTTTATTCGGGTTCAAAACTACTCATTTCATTTTAAATTACCTACGGTTCACCAGATTAATCCCAACCAATACTACTACTGCTCCGTGGGTTTTGTGAAAAGTAAAAAATCAAACTAATAATTTAGCCGTCATTGAAAGCAACGGCAGTGCCTTGCTGTAATCCAGTTCAGGATATTCCAGTCCGAGGGCGCGAGGGTTAATATAATAGTTTTGAGTAGAGATAGTAGTTTTTTCCGACTGAACAAACTTGATAAAAAAAATAAAGGATGATAACTCTTAACTAACAAAGTTATTTGAACGCAAATCACGCAAATAAAAGCAATTTTTTTTTTGTTAGTTCTGTTTTTTACTAAATACAATATTCTCACTATCCAAAAGTCCCCCTTAGGGGGATTTAAGGGGTCGCTGATAACTGTCAACTGATAACTGTCAACTGATTATTGCCCTCACCATTCGGTCATTTCCTGAAATATCTTTTCGGATTTCTATTTCACAAAAACCCATTTCATGCAGTAGTTTCATAATTGATTTTCCTGCTTCACGGTTAATTTCAAAATATATTTTTCCGTTAGGTTGTAACTGTTGTTGTGCAAAGTGTGTAATCTGACGGTAGAAAAGCAGTGGGTCATTATCAGGGACAAACAAAGCCACATGGGGTTCGTTATCCAACACATTGGGTAGCATTTCATCCTTTTCCTGTTCAGTGATATACGGCGGATTGCTGACGATTATATTCCATTTGGCAGCAAAATCAGGAGCATTTAGAATATCAACTTTAGAGAAATTTATTTGTAACTGATTGAGATTGGCATTGCTTTGAGCCACTACCAGGGCCTTTTCCGAAATATCAAAGGCATCAACTGTCGAATTCGGAAATACATATTTCAGGCTGATGGCAATACAGCCGCTTCCGGTTCCTATGTCCAGAATTTGATAAGAACCGTTTCGGTCATTCTCGTTTCGTATCCAATCCACCAATTCTTCCGTTTCCGGACGGGGAATCAAAACCGAATCATTCACGTTAAAAGTGAGTCCAAAAAACTCAGTTTCGCCCAAAATATATTGAATCGGAACAAATTTTTTCAATTTTTCGATAAAACTTTCAATTTCTTGATGTTGTTCATTAGAAAAATGTGTATTTTTGTTAACGATAATTTCAGTGCGGGAAAGACCGGTCAGTTTTTCAATTATCAACAGACTGAAATTTCTGATTTCAGTTTCGGGATAAAGCCCCTGAAGTTCGGATTGAATATGGAGAAAGGCAGTTTTCATGCTGCAAAGATAGTGGAAATGTGATAATGTGCCAATATGCTAATTTGCCAATAAACTAATTAACAGATGAGCTGATCAACCAATCAACCAATCAACGATGACTTATGAATTAAAATATATGTCCCGCTGCCTTCAACTGGCTCAATACGGTGTAGGTTACGTTGCTCCAAATCCGATGGTAGGAGCGGTTTTGGTCTACGATGACAGGATAATCGGTGAAGGCTATCATCATCACTTTGGAGAAGCTCATGCCGAACCAAATGCCATAAATTCAGTAAAACAACCTGAATTGCTTCATGATGCAACTCTTTATGTTAGTCTCGAACCGTGTTCACATTACGGTAAAACCCCGCCTTGTGCCGATTTGATTGTCAATAGTGGAATTTCACGGGTGGTTATTGGTACGCTTGATCCGAATCCGAAAGTTTCAGGTCGTGGCATAGAAATACTTCGAAATGCTGGGATTCAAGTAATTGTGGGAGTAATGGAAAAGGAATGTCGTGAACTTAATAAACGTTTTTTCATTTTTCAGGAACAAAAGCGTCCCTATATCTTGCTTAAATGGGCGCAAACGCAGGATGGTTTTATAGATCGGAAGCGAAGGGATAATACCGAATCGCCTTTACAGATTTCAAACACTATAACGAAACAGATGACACATAAAATGCGTTCAGAAAATCAGGCAATTCTGGTGGGTGTAAATACGGTTTTGCTTGATAATCCGTCTCTTACCGTACGTGATTGGACGGGAAAATCACCTGTTCGCATTGCAATCGACAGGCAGGGACGAATTCATACCAACTTTAATTTAATGGATGGAAGCGTGAGAACGATCATTTTTACGGAGATATTGCGTAAAAATGAACATAACCTGGAATTTATAAAAATTAATTTCGATGAGCATGCCTTGCCAAATATATTGCAAAATCTTTTTGAACAAAATATCCATTCAGTTATGGTCGAAGGAGGTGCAAGTATTTTAAATATTTTTATTAAAGCCGGATTGTGGGATGAAGCCAATATTGAGGTTTCTCCGCTACGAATAGCTGATGGAATTAAAGCTCCGGTTCTTAATATGCAGCCAATTTCCAAAAATACAGTTGATGGACATGAATGGTTGTTTTTTGAAAACAAATAATTACCTTTTCAATACTTTATGAGACATATTTTCACTATTCTTATCATTCTTCTTTATCTCTATACCCTGATATCGATTATTTCAGTTTTGATATTGGAAAATCGCAATCCGGTTAAATCGATTTCGTGGGTTTTAGTGCTTTTGTTTCTGCCGGTTTTAGGAATGTTTTTTTATCTTTTATTCGGGCAAGATTACCGAAAGAAAAAAATCATTTCCCGTAAAAGTATTCGCCGGATCAATTATCGTCGTGTTGCTTCTTTCGACATGGAAGCACTGGATACAACATTAATAGGAAAAAATCATCTGAATCTTGTTAAATTATTGTATAATAACTGTGAAGCAGTTGGTTATGCCTATAATAAAATTGATGTTTACTCTGATGGGGAAAGTACTTTCGATGCACTCTTTGACGTTATCCGAAATGCGAAAGATCATATTCACATTCAGTTTTTTATTTTTGATGACGACAGAATCTCCAATCAGTTACGAGAGTTGCTCATTAAAAAGGCGAAAGAAGGGGTTCGTGTTCGAATGATTTACGACTATTGGGGGAGCTTCAATTTATCTAAAAAGTACCTGAAATCGTTGCAAGAGGCAGGTGTTTATGTCAGAGCTTTCTTACCATTTCGTTGGCGAATTTCGCGCAGCAGTAAAATCAATTACCGAAATCACCGAAAAGTAGTGATAATTGACGGGAAAATTGGATTTACCGGAGGATTAAATGTAGCTGACAGGTACATTTACGGAAATAAACTAGGTAAATGGCGTGATACATTTATTAAACTGGAAGGATCTGCGGTGCACGGTCTTCAGCTTTTGTTTTTAGTCGATTGGTATTTTGTAGACCGAAAATTGATAGATGGGAATGAATATTTCCCTGAACTACAAAAGTTTGATAAGAATCTTGTGCAGATTATTAGTAGTGGACCGGATTCCGACTGGCCTAACATCTTACAGGGAATTTTATCAGCTTTTATGTCGGCAACTAAGTATATTTACATACATTCACCCTATTTTATGCCAACCGACGAAATTGATGCCTGTATTCAAATAGCAGCTTTAAGTGGTGTGGATGTGCGTTTAATGATACCGGTCAAGTCTGATTCTCGTTTCTCGGATGCGAGTACTGCCAGCTATTTGGAAAAAATATTGGCAGCAGGAGTACGTGTTTTCAGATACAAAAATGGGTTGTTGCATAGTAAAGCCATTGTGATTGATGATTTTATATCCATAGTGGGATCATGTAATTTTGATGAGCGGAGTTTTGTTTACAACTTTGAAGCTAATGCTTTTATTTACGACTCTAAAACAGCCATTCAACTGAAAGATTTATTCATCAAGGATGCTGAGTATTGCGAGGAAATCACATTAGAAAACTGGTCGAATCGCAAACGTAGCCAAAAACTTAAAGAATCTTTTGCTCGGCTTTTCAGTCCTTTAATGTAAAATACAAGATTCTTCAGAGGCTTTTCCCTAGAAAAAACAACTTTAAAATTTTTCAAAATTGAAAATAAATTGTACTTTTGTGCCACCAAAAATGAGCGGGGTGTAGCTCAGCCCGGTTTAGAGTACTCGTCTGGGGGGCGAGTGGTCGCAAGTTCGAATCTTGTCACCCCGACTGCTGAATATAAGAGGTTTACATGAAAATGTAAACCTTTTTTCTTTACGCAGTAAAACGATATTAAAAACAAATTGTTTGGTAAAACACAAATAAAGACAAATTTATAAAGTATAATATCTTTATGTGTCAGTTTTTCGTTATACCTATTTATACCGTCAAGCTGAGTCAATCGAATTCTCTTTTTAATGGCAGCTTCACTTTTGCGAAGTCCTCGTTGACTATTACCTGTTTTATCTGTCTAAAAATCTTAATCAGGGCAAAATTCTATAAATATTACGGAATATTGGATTCTTTTATTTTGAATTGTAATAAAAATAATCGAAAAAATATCACTTCGTATTTGCAGGATTAAAAATTTGCTGTATCTTTGCAGCGCTTTTACAACTGAAACGATGAACAAAAGTTACTTACATATTCTCCTACTCGGTATTATTATTCTCTTGCAGAACAAGTAGAAGTGAGTTTGGTATGTATGTAAATGTACAATAAAATATATAAAGCCTTTCTCACTTCGGTGCGGAAGGCTTTTTTTTTAAGGCTGCCCCCAACCCCTAAAGGGGATTGAGGAAAGATACCCCCTAACCCCCTAAAGGGGAAATAGAGAGAAGAAAATATCGTTAAATGATTGAAATGCGTTTTTCAAAACAAAGCAATTTTTGTTAAGGAATAAAGAATGTAGAATTAAAGCAAATATTACAATAAAAAAGCCGAAACCCTCTCGGTTCCCCCTTTAGGGGGTAAGGGGGCAACATTATGGATAGATTATTTATCTTTGACACAACTTTACGAGATGGCGAACAGGTTCCTGGGTGCCAGTTGAACACCGTTGAAAAAATTCAGGTAGCCAAAGCACTCGAAAGTTTGGGTGTTGATGTGATTGAAGCAGGTTTTCCAATTTCAAGTCCGGGCGATTTTAAATCTGTGGTAGAAATTTCGAAAGCAGTTACCTGGCCAACTATTTGCGCGTTAACACGGGGAGTACAAAAAGATATTGATGTAGCAGCCGAAGCCCTCCAATATGCTAAGAACAAACGCATTCATACCGGTATTGGAACTTCTGAGTTTCATATTAAATATAAATTTAACTCCAATCAGGAAGATATTCTGGAACGTGCCATTGCTGCTGTAAAATATGCCAAAAAGTACGTGGAAGATGTTGAATTCTATTGCGAAGATGCCGGACGTACAGATAATGTGTATCTTGCACGTGTGGTGGAAGCGGTAATTAAAGCCGGTGCTACTGTGGTGAATATTCCTGATACAACCGGATATTGTTTGCCTTGGGAATTTGGAGATAAAATCAAATTTCTTATGGAAAATGTGAAAAGTGTGCACACTGCGATTCTTTCTACACACTGTCACAATGATTTAGGTATGGCAACAGCCAATACCATTTCGGGGATACTGAATGGTGCCCGTCAAGCGGAAGTAACTATCAATGGGATTGGCGAACGTGCCGGAAATACGTCGCTTGAAGAAGTCGCAATGATTTTGAAATGCCACAAAGGACTGAATATCGAAACGCAAATCAATACGCAAAAGATTTATTCTACCAGTCGCTTGGTTTCGGGTTTAATGAATATGCCTGTTCAGGCTAATAAGGCTATTGTAGGTCGCAATGCTTTTGCACACTCGTCCGGTATTCACCAGGACGGCGTGTTGAAAAACCGCGAAAGCTACGAAATTATAGATCCAAAAGATGTTGGTATCGATGAAAACTCGATTGTACTGACAGCTCGTAGTGGGCGTGCAGCACTGAAACATCGCTTGGGTATTTTGGGTGTAAACGTTGAAGGTGAAAAACTGGATATCATTTATGAAGAATTTTTGAAATTGGCTGACAAGAAAAAAGATATTAATGACGATGATGTATTATTGCTTGCCGGTATGGAACGTAGCGAAAAACAACGCATAAAACTGGATTATTTGCAAGTGACTTCGGGCGTAGGAGTGAAGGCGGTTGCCAGTATTGGGTTGATTATTGCCAATGAAAAATTTGAAGCGGCTGCTTCCGGAAACGGACCGGTAGATGCTGCTATTAAAGCATTGAAGCAAATCATCAAACGCAATATGACTTTGCAGGAATTTACAATTCAAGCTATTAATAAAGGAAGCGATGATGTTGGAAAAGTTCATATGCAAGTTGAACATCAAGGAGCTGTTTATTATGGTTTTGGTGCGAATACTGACATTATTGCCGCTTCAGTGGAAGCATATATCAATGCAATCAATAAGTTTGTGAAATAAATAAAAAATAGCCCTGCCCCCTAACCCCCTAAAGGGGGAATAAAGAGGCGTAAAACAACTAAATGAATCAAATAATAATTAAGTTAATATTATTTACCTTCCCCCGTTTAATTAAGGTAATTTCCCCCTTTAGGGGGTTAGGGGGCAAATTTTATGAATTCAAATAACGCACAAACTCCCCCTTCAGGGGGGCGGGGGGCAAGTACCCTTTTTGATAAAATTTGGGATGCCCATGTAGTATCAACAGTTGACGGTGGTCCGACACAGTTGTATATCGATCGTCATTTTTGTCATGAAGTAACTAGTCCGCAAGCATTTAACGGTCTTCGGACACGCGGTTTAAAAGTGTTTCGTCCTGACAAAACAACCTTAACAGCCGACCACAACACGCCGACTATCAATCAGGATCAGCCAGTGAATGATCCAATTTCACGTAATCAGTTGGATATATTTGCCCGCAATGCAGTTGAATTCAATTTGCCTTTATATTTCCCACTCGGACACATTAAGAATGGTGTGGTTCATATCATTGGCCCTGAAAACGGATTTACCCAACCGGGTATGACCATTGTTTGTGGCGACAGTCACACTTCTACTCACGGTGCTTTCGGAGCTGTTGCGTTCGGTATCGGAACCAGCGAGGTGGAAATGGTATTGGCAACACAATGTGTACTTCAATCGCGTCCGAAAACGATGCTTATTACTTTCAACGGAAAACTTGGTAAAGGTGTAACGGCTAAAGATTTGGCTCTTTATATGATTTCCAAACTAACTACCGGTGGTGCTACAGGTTATTTTGTTGAATATGCTGGTGAAGCTATACGCAATTTGTCGATGGAAGAACGTATGACCGTTTGTAACCTTTCCATTGAAATGGGTGCGCGCGGTGGTCTTATTGCTCCTGACCAAACTACTTTCGACTATGTTGAAGGACGAGAATATGCTCCAAAAGACGAGGAATGGGAGACAAAATTAGCTTATTGGAAAACATTGAAAACCGAGGAAAAAGCTACTTTCGACAAAGAACTTGTTTTTGATGCAGCTGATATTCAACCAATGATTACCTATGGAACAAATCCGGGAATGGGAATGGGCATAACCGATTCAATTCCAACCTTGGACGAAGTGGATGAAGCCGGACGCATTTCTTTCCAAAAATCGTTGGAATACATGGGTTTCCAACCGGGAGAAAAACTGGAAGGCAAACAAATTGATTATGTGTTTCTTGGTAGTTGTACTAATGGACGAATCGAAGATTTCCGCGTATTTGCCAATTTTGTAAAAGGCAAAAAGAAAGCCGATAATTTAATAGTATGGTTGGTTCCCGGAAGTTGGATGGTGGAAAAACAAATTCGTGAAGAAGGACTGTTGGAAATTCTTACTGAAGCAGGTTTTGCACTTCGTCAACCCGGTTGTTCTGCTTGTCTGGCCATGAACGATGATAAAGTTCCAGCCGGAAAATATGCAGTTTCGACATCAAATCGTAATTTCGAAGGCCGTCAAGGTCCTGGAGCACGGACTATTCTTGCCGGTCCGCTTGTAGCTGCTGCTGCTGCCGTAACAGGTAAAATAACAGATCCACGTAATTAATTTTGAGCAAAGAAAAAAAATGGGAAAATATATAACTTTTACTTCGTCGGTTGTTCCACTTCCGATTGAAAATATAGATACAGACCAAATTATACCTGCTCGCTTCTTAAAAGCGACAAACAAAGACGGTTTTGGTGATAATCTTTTTGCCGACTGGCGTTATAACAAAGATGGCAGTCCGAAATTGGATTTCGTGTTGAACAACCCAACTTTTGGCGGTACTATTCTTGTTGCCGGAAAAAACTTCGGTTCAGGTTCCAGTCGCGAACATGCAGCCTGGGCAATTGACGGTTACGGATTTAAAGCAGTTGTGTCGAGCTTTTTTGCCGATATTTTTCAAAATAATGCCTTAAACAATGGTGTTCTTCCTGTAGTTGTATCTGCGGATTTTTTAGCAGAAGTATTTGCCTCTGTAAATTCCAATCCAAAAGCAACGCTGACTATTAATCTTCAAAATCAGACTATTACAAGCAATGCAACCGGCAAATCTGAAACATTTACAATAAATACTTACAAAAAAGAATGTTTGCTGAATGGTCTCGACGATATTGATTATCTGTTGAGCAAAAAAGAACAGATTGAAGCTTACGAAAAATTAATTAAATAATATGCCAATGTGCTAATGTGCCAATAAAAGAAATTGGCACAATGGCATATTGACTCATTGGCACATTGTATTATGATAGAAATAATGGATACTACACTTCGCGATGGTGAACAGACTTCCGGAGTTTCGTTTGCAGCACAGGAGAAATTGAGCGTTGCGCGACTTTTGTTAGAAGAACTATGCGTGGACAGAATTGAAATAGCATCGGCACGGGTGTCCGAAGGTGAATTTGCTTCGGTAAAAAGGGTAGCACAATGGGCACGGACTCACGGACATATTGAACAAATAGAAGTTCTGGGATTTGTAGATGGGCGTTTGTCACTCGATTGGATCCGGAATGCAGGCTGTACAGTAATTAATCTGTTGTGTAAAGGTTCGTTGAATCATTGTAAGTATCAATTAAAAAAAACTCCTGATCAGCACATTGCCGATATTAAACAAGTGTTGGCTAATGCCCGCGAAATGGGAATTTCTGTCAATGTTTACCTCGAAGATTGGTCGAACGGGATGCGTGAATCAGAAGATTATGTCTATTTTATGGTCGATTCGTTAAAAAATGAATCCATCAACCGTTTCATGTTACCTGATACGCTTGGTATTTTAAATCCGACTGAAACCTACGATTTTTGTTCACGAATGATTTCCCGTTATCCCGATTTACACTTCGATTTTCATGCACACAATGATTACGATTTTGCGGTCGCCAATGTTTTTGAAGCCGTAAAAGCGGGAGTAAAAGGTATTCATGTCACAGTAAACGGGTTGGGCGAACGTGCAGGAAATGCTCCATTATCCAGCGTTTTAGCTGTTTTGCACGATCATTTGAATTTAAATACCTATTTGAAGGAAGAAAAAATTAACTCGGTTAGTAAAGTAGTGGAAACTTATTCCGGAATTAGAATTCCACATAACAAGCCGGTAATAGGCGAAAATGTATTTACACAAGTTGCCGGAATTCATGCGGACGGTGACAATAAAAAAAATCTATATTACAACGATTTATTACCTGAGCGTTTTGGTCGTGAACGTCAGTATGCATTAGGAAAAACATCAGGAAAAGCAAACATTTTAAAGAATTTACAACAGCTTGGAATTGAGCTTGATGATGAAACAATGAAACGTGTTACGGCTCGTGTCATTGAATTGGGTGATAAAAAAGAAACTGTTTCAATCGATGAGCTCCCATATATTGTGTCAGATGTACTTAAAAATGAACAGGAAGAACAAGTTGTAAAGATTCTGAATTATTCATTATCACTGACTTATGGACTTCGTCCAATGGCTACGGTGAAAATGGAAATAAACGGGAAAGTTTATGAACAATCGGCTGCCGGAGATGGACAATTCAATGCAGTTTCAAAAGCCATGTGGAAGATTTATAAAGCGTTAAATAAACCAACACCCGAATTGTTGGATTACGTCGTGGTAATTCCTCCTGGTGGAAAAACAAATGCTTTTGTTCAAACCATTATTACCTGGAGGTTTAACGAAAAAGTGTTTAAGACACGTGGTCTGGATGGCGACCAAACAGTTGCTGCCATAAAAGCAACCATAAAAATGTTGAATATTATTGATTAACATTAAGCTCATTCTATTGCATTTTTAAAAAATATAAAATTAAAACTGAATATTTTAATCCTTTAATAAGCTAAATGACAATGAGTAAAAAACTCAATATCGCTGTTTTACCAGGTGATGGAATAGGCCCTGAAATTGTAGAACAAGCTTTAAATGTAACAAAGGCAATTTGTCAAAAATTTGGTCATACTTTGACTTATGAATTTGCGATAGTGGGTGCATGTGCCATTGATGCTGTTGGTGAACCTTATCCGAAAGCAACTCATGAACTTTGTATGAAATCAGATGCAGTGCTGTTCGGTGCTATTGGTGATCCGAAATACGACAATAATCCTTCGGCAAAAGTGCGCCCGGAACAAGGTTTGCTGAAAATGCGTAAAGATTTGGGCTTGTATGCCAACATTCGTCCGGTTACTACTTTCCCATCGCTTATACATAAATCTCCCCTGCGTGCAGATTTGGTTGAAGGTGCTGATTTTATGTGTATTCGTGAATTGACCGGTGGCATATATTTCGGTCGTCCTCAAGGAAGAGCCGAAGACGGAAATACTGCCTATGACACTTGCATTTATACCCGCGAAGAAGTGGAACGTATCCTTCATTTAGCATATAAATATGCCGGACAACGTAATAAAAAAGTAACCATTGTGGATAAAGCCAACGTGTTGGCAACATCGCGTCTGTGGAGACAAATTGGTCAGGAAATTGCACCGCAATACCCTGAAATTGAAACAGAATTTATGTTTGTCGACAATGCAGCCATGCGTATTATTCAATGTCCAAAAAGCTTTGACGTGTTAGTTACCGAAAACCTCTTTGGTGATATTCTGACCGACGAAGCTTCTGTAATTACCGGTTCTTTGGGGATGTTGCCTTCGGCTTCAGTTGGTATTCACACTTCGGTGTTTGAGCCAATTCACGGTTCGTATCCGCAAGCTGCCGGAAAAAATATCGCCAATCCGTTGGCAACCATTCTTTCGGCTGCTTTGATGTTCGAATATGCATTCGGAATGATGGAAGAAGGTGCTATGATTCGCGAAGCAGTTGCAGCCAGCATGGATGCTGAAATTGTGACTGAAGATATTGCAAATAATGGCAAAGCATTCAAAACAACAGACGTAGGTGAATGGATTGTTAACTATATCTCTAAAAAATAGATTATTAAAGGTCTTATTTAAAAGGATGTCTGATTTTCTGACATCCTTTTTTATTAACTTAGTTCTACTGATTTCAAACTTGACAAAAGTTTTTATAGAATAAAAAGGAGAAGATAAATCAAATTGTTTCCAATTACTAAATATCTAAAAGTCAACAATTTGTTTAAATTTTAAATATTTATATAAAATGATATTTAAAAAAACGATATCTGTTAACTTTATTTTTATATATTTGTCCGAATAATTTTTAAATAATATTCGTGATTATCGTTTGATTGCTAATAAGATGTTTTATAACAGATTAATTATAAATTAGTTATGTACGAAGCTTTACAACAATTAGATCCAATTCGCATAAATTTTTCAGCTGCGGGCATGCATACTATTAATGTTGTCCTTTGTTTTGTAATGTTTGGAGTTGCACTTAATATTCAACCCGGACAATTCACAAGACTGATTAAACATCCAAAATTATATTTGATTGGATTATTCTCGCAACTTGTGGCACTACCGGCAATAACTTTTTTACTTATCATTGCTCTGAATCAATATATTACTCCGACAGTTGCAATGGGAATGATTTTAGTAGCTGCTTGTCCCGGCGGAAATATTTCCAATTTCATCTCTTCTTATTCGAAAGCAAACACGGAACTGGCTGTTGGTTTGACAGCAACCAGCACCATTTTCGCAACAATTACAACACCTTTTAATTTTGCGTTTTGGGGAGGTATGTATGTTAAATATATTGGTAATCATGCAGGCCACATGCTTAAACCATTGACGATTGATAACTGGCAAATGTTTGAAACTGTATTTATTCTTTTAGGTATTCCATTGATTCTCGGAATTTTGTTTTCAAAGAAATTTCCGAATGTTACTCAAAAAATAAAAAAACCAATTCAAAGTCTTTCGTTTTTTTTCTTCATAGCAATGGTTGCTCTTGCTTTTTCAAATAATTGGTCGTTTTTTCTTAAATATATTTATTATATCTTTATCATTGTTCTTATACACAATTCATTAGCATTGATTACCGGTTTTACAATAGGCTCTCTTTTCAAGGTCTCTGATGCAAATCGCCGAACATTAACTATCGAAACAGGTATTCACAATTCAGGTCTGGGATTACTTTTACTTTTTAATCCCAAAATTTTCCCTGAAAATTTACAAATTGGAGGTATGATTTTTATTGTTGCCTGGTGGGCTATCTGGCATATTATTTCCGGATTGACGGTTGCGAGTTATTGGCACAGAAAAGAACCCGTTTAATCCCGATATCTTTAATTAATCTATTGAATGTTACATAAATAATATAAATATCGATGTCTAAAATCTACGACTTTTCAGTTCTCTTTAATTTAACCCGAAGATATGTAGTTTTCATGTTTAAAAGATTTTACGGAGAGTTTATTGTTGTTGGTAAAGAAAATATTCCGAACGGTTACCCTTTAATT
Organism: Paludibacter sp.; assembly: GCA_017882285.1. Taxonomy (GTDB): domain Bacteria; phylum Bacteroidota; class Bacteroidia; order Bacteroidales; family Paludibacteraceae; genus Paludibacter. The sequence continues at coordinate 14,052 of JADGPS010000035.1, forward strand.
TTTGCTCCCAGTCATACCAATGCGTTAATGGATGCGTTGGCTGTACATTCAGTTTCTCCACAAAATCTTCCGGTTATATTTCTTGCAAGAGCTGATATTTTTAAAAATAAAACAACTGCCAAATTTCTCCATTTTGCTAAAATAATGCCGATATTTCGTATTAGAGATGGTATTGAAAATCTGGGGAAAAACAATGATATATTTTTGCAATGTGTTGAAGTTCTTGATAATAACAAAGCACTTGGAATAATGCCTGAAGGGAATCAGGAGATTGAACGAAAGATCAGACCCATTGTAAAAGGAATTTTTCGAATTGCTTTTGCAGCACAAACAAAATACGGAAATCTGTCCGGAGTTAAAATTATTCCGATAGGAATGGACTATGAAGATATTGTTAAATCAAATAAACCTATTATCATTAATATCGGTAAACCGATTGAAGTTTCGGAGTATATGAACTCGTATGCCGATAATCAGGTTATTGCTACAAATGAAATCAGAGACTTGCTTCGCGATGATTTAAGTAATCTGACTGTCGATTTAGCCACCGAAAAATATTACGAATGTTTCGTAACTGCTATTGAAGTAGCGTCAGGTTTTGAGTTAAACGAATTAAACTTACCCGATAAAGCGCGAAACAGGTTTGTTGCCCGTCAAAAAATTACCGAGAAACTGGTTGGTTTAGAAAAAAATGATCCGGAAAATATCAGTAAACTTGATTCTTTGTGTACGGAATATGAAAATTCGTTGAAACGAATAAAACTGAAGAATAAGATACTGGAACAAAATGTACCGGAATTTTCTAAACTATTGTTGGAAGGTATTGGCTTGTTTTTGACTCTACCTGTTTTTATTATTGGTTTAGCATTGAATTTTTTTCCTTTCTTTACACCGGTTTTTGTACGAAAATACATATTCAAAACACAATTTACAGGGTTTTTCAGTTCGTTGCAGTTTGGTTTGGGAATAATTACATTTCCTGTTTTCTATGGCATCCAGACTTTAATTTTCGGATTAACTGTAACCGGTCTGTGGTGGGCGGTTCTCCTGTTTTTCTTTGCACAATATCCGTTGGGTAAAATGAGCTTAAACCTATACAAAAAAATGAGGAAATTCATAGCAAAGATCAGGTATCGAAAATTGCAAATGAAAAATAAAGTAGAATTAGATGAAGCTAAAAGCATTAGAAACCAGATAATTAATATCATTTCTAATGCCTGAGAACTTTTAAAATCCTTTCAAATCATTGAATTTTTTTTATTTCAACTTGTTTTCGGGTACAACTTTATCGTTATTTAATTAAAACGGCTTTTCCAATAATTATCAACAAGGAAATGGCAGAAATGATGAATGTCACTCTTGGAAATGTTTTTTGTGCAGACCCGGATTTATAAAATACCGGAAATTCAATGAAAAGAGCTAAAACAACAGGTAAGATCGCAAATTTACGAAACGGTAAAAACATGAATGCCAGACCTGAAATGGTAAAAATGATAGCTATGATTAATAAGAATTTTTTCATATACTGTTGAATTTTAATTTTATGATAGAAGCTGATACTATCAACTTTTTTCCCGCTTAAGTTTGAATTGTACCTTATTATTCTCCTCAATTTCTTCACTCTTTTTCATATTTCGTTGGATTTAAGAAAAATCACTCCGGTACTTTCGTGGACTCATCATTTTCATCATCATTAAGATATTCAATATCATCACTCTCTTCATCCTCCCATTCTTTTACAGGCTTTTGAGGTTCTTCATTTCTGTACCAGACTGACAGGCATAAGCCAATTAAACCACCGGCTAAATGTCCTTCCCACGAAACCGGATCGTAGGTCTGCCACGGAAAAATATGCCAGACCATGCTGCCATATACAAAAGCAACAATAAGCGAAATAGCAATCAGCGGTACATATTTTCGTAAAATTCCACTAAAGAATAAGAAAAAAGCCAATGAATATATTAATCCACTAGCACCAATATGCCAACTTTCCCGTCCTATCATCCAAAGTATCAGACCACTGAAAATATAGGACAAAATTAATATTTTAGGTGCAATCTGTTTGTAAAAAAAAAACAAAAAGCTTCCGAGTATTAAAAACGAAATGACATTATTAATTAAATGATTCCAACCGGAATGAATAAAAACCAACGTAAATACCCCCCAGATATTTTCTATCCGACGTGGATAAACTCCGGCAGTATGAAAATCCCAGTCCATGCCTTTTTCAAGCAGGAAACTAAGAATCATTACGATAGCAATAATTCCGGGAATAAAAATGGCATTAATAATTTGTCGTTTATTTGTTGAAGTACTTACCTCTTGTTGCATTTTACTCGTTTTTTAAACGACGCAAAATTACTAATTCTTTGAGTAGTTAAAGCAATATCTTGATTAAAAGTATAAGTTTCAATTAAAAAACCCACATAAAAAGATATTTTTTAACCGGAACTCCATACAATATCAAAAAAATCAAATAGTTATAAAACAACAAAAACAACAAAATAAATGTGAGTGAATTTCAAAAAAAACTTTTTTATCCAGAAAAAATTAATAAATTGCGGTCGATATATTGAACCGAAAATTTTAGCATATTTAGTATGAGTTATCTTAATTTTGACAAAACCTTACTTATTAATCTCGAAAAATCGCTTACAAAAGAGATGATTCGAACCAACAGGGCAGGGACTTATAACAGTACTACTTTAATTGACTGTAATACGCGTAAATATCACGGACAGTTAGTGATACCGCTCCCGGAAATTGACAATTCAAATCATGTTCTCTTATCATCTTTAGATGAAACTGTTATTCAACATGGCGCAGAATTTAATCTTGGAATACACAAATATGAAGGAAACAATTTCAGTCCCAATGGACATAAATATATCAGGCAGTTCGATTGTGAAGTTATTGCAAGAACGATCTATCGGGTTGGAGGAGTTATTTTATCAAAAGAAAGAATGTTAGTTTCGTTTGAACCGAGAGTGTTAATAAAATACACTTTAATGGAAACACATTCTCCTACTTTAATACGTTTTAAACCATTTCTGGCATTTCGGAGTGTTAATGAATTGTGCTATCAAAATGACCAGGCTGATACTTCATTTAATGAAATCCAAGACGGAATAAGCATGTGTTTATACGAGAAATATCCCAACTTGTACATGCAGTTTTCCAAAAAATCTACTTACGTGCACCAACCTTACTGGTATAAAAATATTGAATACTACAAAGAGCAGGAACGCGGTTACGAATATAAAGAAGATTTGCTGGTTCCGGGATATTTCGAAATGCCTGTCAGAAAAGGAGAGTCTGTCATTTTTTCAGCCGGAATATCCGAAGTATCGCCACGTAAACTCAAAAAACTTTGGGAGGAAGAACTTACCCGCAGAAATCCCAGGGTGGATATGTTTTCCTGCCTGAAAAATTCGGCGCAACAATTCTACAAACGCGAAGGAGATAAAACTTATTTGTTGGCAGGTTATCCCTGGTTTGATGCGCGGGCACGCGACCAGTTTGTTGCTTTACCCGGTTGCAGCTTGACCATCGACCGTATGGATTATTTCTATGCAATCATGGAGACAGCTATACCCGAATTACAACGATTTATGGATGGTAAACGTAGTGGATTCAAACTTCAGGCCATTGATGATCCCGATGTGTTACTTTGGTTTTTATGGACAGTTCAAAAATTTGCAAAAGCCACTTCATTGCCGGAAGCAGCAAACAGGTATGAGGAAATTGTATCAACAATAATTTCCTATATTCGAAAACAAAAACATCCGAATCTGTTTCTGCATAACAATGGATTACTGTATGTTAACGGAACTGAAAAGCCCGCAACATGGATGAATGCTATGGAAAATGGTCGCCCAATAACACCACGAACAGGTTATGTGGTTGAAATTAATGCGCTTTGGTATAATGCATTGAAATTCACTTCGGAACTGACTCGGGAAAAAGGAAATGAACATGCCGCTGATTTGCTTGATTATCAAGCTGAAATAGCGCGAGAAGCATTTGTAAAAACGTTTTGGAACGGAACCTATTTGTACGATTATGTTGATAGAAATTATAACGATAAGGAAGTAAGACCAAATATGATTTTGGCAGTTGGATTGCCTTATTCGCCCCTGAGCAAACAACAACAAAAATCTGTTCTGGACATAACCACTAAAGAATTGCTTACCCCGAAAGGATTACGAACGTTGAGCCCTAAAAGCGGTTCTTATCGCCCAAGTTATGTAGGTGGACAATTGGAACGCGACCGGAATTATCATAATGGTCCGGTTTGGCCATGCACTTTTGGCGCATTTGCATCGGCTTATTTAAAAATTTACAAACAAAGCGGCAAGTCCTTTCTCGAACGCATGTTGATTGGTTTTGAAGCTGAAATGACTGAACTTTGTGTAGGCACACTCCCCGAATTATTTGATGGCAACCCTCCGTTTAAAGGTCACGGAGGCATGTCATTTGCCATGAGTGTGGCAGAAGTACTGAGAATTTTGGATGTATTGAAAAAATACGAAAACGAATAATAGATGAAGGCATTAATGTTTGGTTGGGAATTTCCACCGCACATTTTAGGAGGATTGGGAACAGCAAGCTACGGACTGACAAAAGGAATGGCGTTGCAGGATGATATGGAAATCACTTTTGTCATCCCAAAACCTCATGGCGATGAAGATCAGAGTTTTCTGAAAATAATCGGCGCCTGCAATGTACCTGTTGTTTGGAAAGAAAACGATTGGAACTATGTGAATAATCGCATTGGTTCGATGATGGATCCTGATGAATATTTCAGGTTGAGAGATGGCATAAAATACGATTTTCGTCGTATTTATACGAATGACTTAGGTTGTATTGGATTTTCAGGTCGGTATCCTGATAATTTGATTGAAGAAATATCGAATTACGAGGCAGTTGCAAGTGTGTTGGCTCATCAACTGGATTTCGACATCATTCATTCACACGACTGGCTAACCTATCCTGCAGGAGTTTTTGCAAAACAAATAAGTCGCAAACCGCTTGTAATACACGTTCATGCAACCGATTTTGACCGAAGTCGCGGACAAGTAAATCCAACGGTCTACGCTATTGAAAAACGAGGTATGGACATGGCTGACCACATTATGACCGTAAGTAATTTGACCCGGAAAATTGTGATTGAAAAATATCATCAGGATCCCCGGAAGGTAACAACCGTACACAATGCTGTAGAACCGTTGTCAGAGATAGAATCATTTCATAAAACTCCCCGCAAGGATAAAGTGGTTACATTCTTAGGACGTATTACCATGCAAAAAGGACCGGAATACTTTGTAGAAGCCGCCTATAGTGTACTTCAGAAAACGAAGGATGTTCGTTTCGTAATGGCCGGAAGCGGTGATATGATGAATGCCATGATTGATCTGGCGGCAAAGCGTGGAATCGCCGATCGTTTTCATTTTACCGGTTTTTTAAAAGGCAGACAAGTGCATGAAATGCTTGCCGAAAGCGATGTATATATCATGCCGTCGGTTTCAGAACCTTTTGGTATTTCTCCCTTAGAAGCTATGCAAGTTGGAACTCCTTCCATCATTTCGAAACAATCCGGTTGTGCTGAGATTTTGACTCATGCCATTAAAACCGATTATTGGGACATTGATGCTATGGCTGATGCCATTTACTCAATTGTAAAAAATCCGGCAATGTTCAAAAGTTTAAGCAAATTGGGACTTGAAGAAGTCAACAACATTAAATGGCAGGATGCCGGATTGAAAGTGCGTAAAATTTATGAAAGCGTAATGTAAATCAGAACCAAGAGTCAAGAACCAAGACAAAAGACAAAAGAAGTAAGCTGTAAGAACAAATAACCAATTAACCGATCAACCAATCAAATAGCAAAGATATGCGAAACATTTGTTTTTATTTTCAAATTCATCTTCCATTTCTCCTGAAACGCTATCGTTTCTTTGAAATTGGACAAGATCATTATTATTACGACGATTTTCAAACAGAAGACCGAATCCGTAACGTTGTGGAACAATCTTATCTGACTGCTAATCGTACTATTTCCGAAATGATTCGCAGTTCGAACGGGAAATTCCGATGTGCCTTTACAATTTCGGGTTTAACGTTGGAACAATTAGAACATTATGCCCCGGAAGTAATTGACAGTTTTAAGGAATTGGCAAAAACCGGAAGTGTCGAATTTTTGGCAGAACCTTATGCACATTCACTTTCATCGGTTTTTGATGCCGAAGAGTTTGAACGACAAGTAAAAATGCAGGCCGATAAGATAGAAGCATTGTTTGGAAAACGACCCACCGCTTTGTTCAATGCTGAATTGATTTACTCGGATGAGATTGGGGAACTGGTGTCGAAAATGGGATACAAAACCATGATGATTGACGAAGCCAAACATATTATGGGATGGAAGAGTCCGAATTATGTATATTCACATTCGTATATTCCAAAACTGAAACTGTTAGTCAGAAACCATAAACTCAGCGACGATATTGCTTTCCGTTTTTCAAGGATGTCATTGACAGCCGAAAATTATATAAGTTGGATATCCAGTCTCCCTCCGGAAGAAAAAGTTATCAATTTAGGGATGGGATATGAAGTCCTTGGAATAACTCAACCTGCTCATACGGGTATTTTTGAGTTTATGAAAGCATTGCCTTATCATGCTATGGAACAAAAGATGGATTTTGTCCTGCCTTCCGAAATAACTAAAAAGAGTGAATCGGCAGGTCCATTATCGGTTCCCCATCCAATGAGTTGGGTTGGAAATGATAAAGACCTGACACCCTGGACAGGAAATGATTTGCAACAAGAAGCGTTGAACAAGTTGTATGCCGTGGGTCAACGGGTTCGTATGTGCACCGATAAACCGCTTTTACTCGACTGGCTGATACTCCAATCGACCGATCATTTCCGCTATATGAGTCATAAAGACCCTCACGGAACTCATTACGAATCGGCTTACGAAGCATTTATGAATTACATGAACGTGTTAGCCGATTTTCTGGAAAGAGTTGATGCCCAATATCCTACAACGATTGAAAACGAAGAGTTGAACGAATTACTTACAACTATCAATCATCAGGAAAAAGAAATTGAAAACCTTGAAAATGAAGTAAAGAGATTGAAAGCAAGAAAAACGAAAAAAGAAGAATGAAATTGATTTTAAGAATTAAAACCAGTAGCGGTGCACAGTATTTATGCATCTAATGAGCATATCCGGGAAGTCGGGGGACAAATAAAAAAAAAGAATCTTATAAAAATTCAATTTATGAAAAAAATAAATAATATCTTTACATATCCGGACGATAGGTGGACTGGAGGAAAAGGGTTGCTGGAGATAACTTTAGTCTGAATTAAAGCGTTTAGCGGATTACAAATCCTTATAATACAGTAGGTTGGGATTGCAAATCCCAACCACAGGTATGATACTTTGTACATTTTATTAAGTTTGTGTATTTCCTGCGGGACGGGGTTAATGCTTTGATCGCATAAATTATTCATTTAAAGAATTTACTATGAGACGTATATTATGTTATTCTTTTGTTATTATGATTTTCTCTTGTTGTTCTGAAAAAAGAATTGACAAAGTTGATTATTCAAATGTTTTTGATAAAATTGATGTGTCTATTTATGATGGAGAAACCAATTTTTATTCTTTGAAAATTTTAAATTCAGGTAAAACCTATATTTGCATTAATAAGCATAGAGAACCAGATATATTTTATACATTCAATATGGGAGATAAAGAGTTGGATAGTATATCTTTTTTAGTGAATAAAATTTTCCAAACAAAAATTGATACTTTATATAAGGAAGATTGTGCTGATTGTGGATGTTATCGTATTATAATTAATTCAAAGAATATCGTTTTTGAATCAAAGGTTGAGAATATTAATAATTCAATAGTTTGTTTAAAAAATATGAATCAATTAATCATATATCTAATGCAAATTTCAGATACATCAAAAAAATCTCTTGACAGTGTTTTTAAATTTGAGAGTAAAACTCGTGAATTTTATCCAGCATTAATGATAGAACGTTAAATTGTTATTTTGATAACCCTGTTTGATATTTTAAGTTTAAACCTCGGGTTGGGGTAGGTTGGGGTCATGTTCCCTGTCCTACCGGATATGTTTATTATATGAGTAAAGTTTGGCTCTGGTCGGTGGGATTTTCTTTTTAATCCCACCGTTTGTACTATAAGGAATCAACGGTCAGCGTAGCTAATTGTATTCCGAAATAAAAATAGCTGTTTCTAAAACCGGATATATATCCGATTAAAAAACCTGACAGAATTTCACAAGCTGTCGGGTTTTTTGTTATTTAAATTTATTCCCGTACTTTTGTAATGCTAAAACGAATTGCAGGGAATGAAAGAACATTTACAGGATAAAATATTTCAGATAATATCGGAAGCAGCTGACGAACTGGGGAAAGAATGTTATGTTATAGGCGGATATGTCAGGGATATTTTCCTGAAACGCCCATCCAAAGACATTGATGTGGTGGTGGTTGGAAGTGGGATTGAACTGGCTGAAAAAGTTGCGCAAAAACTCGGAAAGAAAGCGCGGCTAACAGTATTTAAAAATTTCGGTACTGCACAGGTGAAGCATAAAGACTTAGATGTTGAATTTGTGGGAGCGCGTAAAGAATCGTACAGGCAAGATTCCCGGAAGCCGGTTGTCGAAGATGGAACGTTGGAAGACGACCTGAACCGCCGCGATTTTACCATCAATGCACTTGCACTTTGTCTCAATAAAGACCGCTTCGGTGAACTGATTGATCCATTCAACGGACTTGAAGATTTGAAAAACTTTGTTATCCGCACTCCGCTAAATCCAGATATCACTTTTTCTGATGATCCGCTGCGCATGATGCGTGGTATACGGTTCTCGGCACAACTCGGATTCTTTCTGGAAACCAACACGTTTGATGCTATTGTCCGCAACAAAGAACGAATCGGGATTATTTCGAAAGAACGTATTGCCGACGAATTGAACAAAATAATGATGTCGCGTAAACCTTCGGTCGGTTTTATATTGCTCGAAAAAACCGGATTACTGGAACTTATTTTCCCTGAAGTATTGGCGTTGAAAGGTGCTGAAACAAAGGATGGAATTGGACATAAAGACAATTTTTATCATACGCTTGCCGTGTTGGATGGACTGAGTGAACATACCGAAAATTTATGGTTGCGTTGGGCGGCATTGCTTCACGACATTGGCAAACCGGGTACTAAACGCTTTGACGCCCGTCTGGGCTGGACTTTTCACAATCACAACTTTATTGGTGAAAAAATGATTCCGGAAATTTTCCGTAAAATGAAATTGCCCACCAATGAGAAGATGAAATACGTGCAAAAAATGGTTACGCTTCACATGCGCCCCATCGTGTTGAGCGAAGAAGAAATAACCGATTCAGCCATTCGTCGTTTGCTGTTCGAAGCCGGAGATGATATTGACGATTTGATGATGCTTTGTGAAGCCGATATTACATCTAAAAATCCCGAAAAAGTAAAACGATTCAGGGCTAATTTTCAGTTGGTTCGTCGGAAATTGAAAGAAATTGAAGATAAAGACCGTGTTCGGAATTTTCAACCGCCCATCAGCGGAAAGGAAATTATGGAAACGTTCCATCTTCCGGCATGTTCGACTGTTGGCGAGATAAAAATGCGCATAAAAGATGCCATTCTGGACGGAATTATTCCGAATGAATACGAGGCAGCAAAGACATATATGCAGCAAATAGCCAAAGAATTTAAACTTAGTACGGTGAAGGAAAATTGATAATTACAGATCATATAAAAAGAAATATCCTCATGAAAAGAAAGTGTTTTTTATCACTTTTACTCCTGATTTCGCTTGTCGTTTCGGGACAAAACAACCCGCAACAATTCATTTATTCCAAAAATGTTTCTGCCACTTTCGATGCCGCACGTTTAGCACGTTTAGATAGTGCTTTACAAAAACTGGTTGAAAACGGAACTATTCCTCATGCGGTTACTTTTGTGGCACATCACGGGAAAGTGATTCACAACAAAGCTTATGGCTGGCGTAATGTGGAAAATAAAATTCCCTGTGAGAAAGATGATTATTTCCGCATGGCTTCGCAAACCAAGGCCATCACGGCAGTTGCAGTAATGACTTTGTTTGAAGAAGGTAAAATTCAGTTGGACGAACCGATCAAAAAATACATTCCTGAATTTGTCAATCCGCAGGTATTGGTTTCGTTTAACGAAGCTGATTCGACTTTTACGACACGACCTGCGAAAAGCGATATCACAATTCGAAATTTGTTGACTCATACTTCGGGGATTTCATACGGCTCAGGTCCGACACGAAAGATATACGATAAGGCGGGCATTCCTGTTTCGCCGCTTTACACGCTCGAAAATAAAACGTTGGGCGATGTGATGAAAGTACTTGCCAAATGTCCGCTCGAACATAATCCCGGCACCAAATTTACGTACGGAATGAGTTTGGACGTGTTGGGCTATCTGATTGAAGTGGTGTCCGGAAAACCTGTCGATCAATACATCAAAGAACGGATTTTCGAACCGCTGGGAATGAAAAACACTTTTTTTACACTTCCAAAAGGAGCGGAAAAACGGTTGGTAACTTTATATCAGAAAGATAAAAATACTCCGTTAGAACCGAATACAAACCAACTGTATCAAACATATCCGTATGCCGGAGCTCAGACTTTATTCAGCACCGGTGCAGGGTTGACCGGAACAATTGAGGATTATGCCAACTTCTGCCAGATGATTTTGAACGGTGGTGAATTCAATGGACATCGTATTTTAGGGCGAAAAACAGTAGAATTAATGTGCCGGAATCAGGTGAAGGATTTGCGCGGAGAAATAGGTTTCGGATTGGCTTTCGATGATTTCCGATCTGAATATGCGCATGAATCCATTGTTTCGGAAGGGTCGTTGCGTTGGGGTGGCATGTTTGGAACCGATTATGTAATTGATCCGAAAGAAGATTTGATTCTTCTGTTCTACATTAATTTACAGCCAAATAATACCGGTCAGGATTTCAAAGTATTATTCCACGATCTTGTTTATCAGGCATTAAAATAATTTACAATTATAAATTCATAATTGATAATTCATAATTCAAACAAATATGAAACGTCTAATTCCAATCATTATCAGCATGACTTTGATTTCATCCTGTTATTCAGTAACCAAAATCACCTATCCTAAAACCGCAAAAGGAAACGTCGTGGACACCTACTTTGGCGTGCAAGTAAAAGAACCGTATCGTTGGCTCGAAAACGACACTTCAGCTGCTACTTCGGCTTGGGTAAAAGCTCAGAATCAGGTTACAGGCGATTATTTATCGAAAATTCCTTTTCGAAATGATTTAAAAAAACGCTTAACTGCGTTGATTAATTATCCGAAATATAGTTCTCCTTTTAAAAAAAATGGCCGGTATTATTTCTACAAAAATAACGGACTTCAAAATCAGAGTGTCCTCTATCGCCAGACTACATTAACTTCCGAACCGGAAGTTTTGCTCGATCCAAATACGCTTTCGGTGGACGGAACAGTGGCATTATCACATATCGCTTTTTCAAACAATGGGAAATACCTCGGATATTCCATTGCACGCAGTGGTTCTGACTGGAATGAAATTTTTGTTATGAATCTTGAAACACGTCAACTTTTGACAGATCATATCAAATGGTCAAAATCGTCAGGAATTTCGTGGCAGGGTAACGGATTCTATTACAGCGCGTATGATGCACCGGAAGCAGGGAAAGAATATTCAAATAAAAATGAATATGAAAAGGTGTATTATCACACCGTTGGTGAACTGCAAAGCCAGGATAAACTGATATACGAAGACAAGCAACATGCACTCAGGGAATGTTATGCCAGTGTGACTGATGACGAAAAGTTCCTTTTTATTTCCATTGCCGAAACAACTACCGGAAACGGTTTATTAATAAAAGATCTGACAAAACCTGATGATAATTTTCAAGTATTGGCACCTGGTTTTGAGAACGATTATTCGGTTATCGATCATGTAAACGGAAAACTTTATATGCTGACAAACTGGAAAGCTCCCAAACAACGGTTGATGCAAGTGGATCCGGCAAATTTAGCACACGATAACTGGAAAGAAATTATTCCTGAAACTGATAATGTGTTGGAAAGAGCCAATATTATTGGTGGAAAGATTTTGGCAGAATATATGAAAGATGCTACAAATCATGCGTATGGCTTTGATTTAACGGGAAAGAAACTTTATGAAGTCAACCTGCCAACGCTGGGTTCATTGAGTGGTTTCAGCGGAGATAAAGATGACAATGAGGCATTTTACGTATTTACGTCCTATACTTTTCCCCCAACCATTTATCGTTTTGATGTTGCTAAAAACGTTTCTGAAGTGTTTCGTAAATCAGATGTTTCATTCAATCCGAACGAATATATAAGCGAGCAGGTTTTCTTTTCCAGCAAGGATGGAACAAAAGTTCCCATGTCCATCACTTACAAAAAAGGGATGAAGAGAAATGGCAGAAATCCGTTGATACTTTACGGATACGGTGGTTTTAATATTAGTATGAATCCTACTTTCAGCGTTACACGTATTCCTTTTTTGGAAAATGGCGGAATTTATGCAGTGGCAAACATACGCGGTGGGGGTGAATATGGCGAAGCATGGCATTTGGCAGGTACTAAAATGCACAAACAAAATGTTTTCGACGATTTTATTACTGGTGCTGAATATTTGATAGCCAAGGGATATACATCCTCTAAAAAACTGGCCATCGATGGAGGTTCTAACGGTGGATTGTTGATTGGTGCCTGTATGACTCAACGTCCCGATTTGTATGCTGTGGCACTTCCCGAAGTAGGTGTACTCGATATGCTGCGTTATCATCTTTTCACCATCGGTTGGTCGTGGACGAGCGATTATGGAAACAGCGGAGAGAGCAAAGAAATGTTTGAATATTTGAAAGAGTATTCCCCCTTGCATAACATCAAAGCAGGAACAAAATATCCGGCAACTCTCATTATGACAGCTGATCACGACGATCGGGTGGTACCGGCTCACTCCTTTAAGTTTGCAGCTACTTTGCAGGTAGCAAATGATGGTACAAACCCGACTTTGATTCGTATTGAATCCAAAGCCGGTCATGGTGCAGGCAAACCAATCGGTAAAGTTATCGAAGCTCAAACCGACATGTGGTCGTTTGTCATGTATAATCTGGGAATGAAACCGACATTTTAGTGCAAAGTTAACAATTGGCAGTTATTTCGATAAAAATCAAACTATTAAATTGGGGGAAATATTATTTTCAAAGTGAAATTCAGATTTTCTCTTCAAAATAATTTGTCTAATGGGCTAAAAAGTCTATCTTTGCACCGCTTAAGAAAAAACGGCGAGATAGCTCAGTTGGTTAGAGCGCATGATTCATAATCATGAGGTCGCGAGTTCAATTCTCGCTCTCGCTACAGAAAAAGGAAGTTCAGAAATGAGCTTCTTTTTTTGCACTTGTTTGATTAATAGATTTTTATCGTTTGGTGCTTACGAATCTCAATTTTTTATGTAAGTTTGCAGTGAAAATTGTTTTCAAGGTATTCCAACATAACTGCACGAAATTCAAGGAGTTTTTCGTGGTGATTTCATTCAATCCGAAATTATTTTCGATACTTCCGGACATTGTAGATTCAAAAAATAGTAACACAGAAAACTTTCCTTGTAAAAAATAAAATGGAAATTAATCAACCTAAAAAAGAGTATTGCGAACCCATGCATACCTGCGAACATATTCTGAATCAGACTATGGTTCGGATGTTTGGCTGCGGACGATCGATGAATGCGCATATTGAGAAAAAGAAATCAAAATGTGATTATCTGCTTGCCGAAGCTCCAACCGAAGCTCAGATACAGGAATTGACCCATAAAGTGAATGAGATCATCGACAGTCATTTGCCGGTTACGATTGATTTTATGAAGAAAGCGGATGCTTCAGAATTAGTAGATGTATCCAAACTTCCGGCCGATGCATCTGAAACCCTGCGTATTGTTCATGTGGGTGAATATGATGCCTGTGCCTGTATTGGTCAGCATGTAGAAAATACTTCTGAATTAGGACGCTTTGAGATCATCAGTCATGATTTTGAAAACGGACATTGGAGAGTGAGATTTAAATTAGATACCCCTAACCCCTAAAGGGGAACTTATATTTTCATGACCAAAGATAATAAAGCAAAAGTTACTGATTCAAAAGCTCCCCGTAAAAGTTGGTGGGGCAGGTTTATTCGTTTCATTCGAAATCTGTTGCTTATATTTTTCATTGGCAGTATCGGTTGGGTGGTTATCGATTGGTTTACACCTGTTTTTATAACTCCCCTGATGATTACACGCTCGGTAGAATCGATGACTCAGGGCAAAATGCCTAAAAACAGCAAACATTGGGTGTCCATTGATCAGATTTCGCCCAATATGGTACAAGCCGTAGTAGCTTCGGAAGATAATTTATTCCTGACCCATCATGGTTTTTCTTTTGATGCTATCAATAAGGCTTTTGAACATAATCTGCGTGGGAAAAGGATGCGGGGGGGCAGTACCATTTCACAGCAAACAGCCAAAAACGTCTTTCTTTTTCCACAACGGTCGTATATTCGCAAAGGACTCGAAGCTTATTTTACGGTGTTGATGGAGCTTATCTGGTCGAAACAACACATTATAGAAATGTATCTGAATGTGATTGAAATGGGCAACGGAATTTATGGTATCGAAGCAGCTTCACAGGAACTTTTTGGTGTACATGCCTCTCAATTGACCAAATCACAGGCTGCCGCCATAGCTGCTTGTCTGCCCAATCCACGAAGGTTCAATGCAGCGAATCCGTCCCCGTATATTCAACGCCGGAAAGCACATATTGTAAATGTTATGTCGAAAATTGGACCGGTTGATTTCAGTAAAAAGGAAGCTCCCGTAAAACAAGCCCGAAGACACAAAAGAAGAAAATGAATCAAACCATACAATTTATCGATTGGGGCTTAATTGAATACAACGAAGCCTGGGCTAAGCAGGAAACTCTGTTTTCAGCTTCTATCGAAAAGAAACAGCAAAATCTACCGACCGATAACTACCTGATTTTTTGTGAACATCCGCACGTTTATACGTTGGGAAAAAGTGGAGACGAACAGAATATGTTGTTGAATTATATTCAACTTCAGACAAAAAATGCCGCATTTGTCCATACCAATCGGGGAGGAGATATTACCTATCACGGTCCGGGACAAGTAGTTGGTTATCCTATTTTCGATTTAGCTAATTTCAATATTGGATTGAAACAATACATACATTTAATTGAAGAAGCCATCATTAAAACACTTTCCTTGTATACTATAAAGTCTACCCGCTTAGATGGTTCAACCGGTGTTTGGCTCGATGTCGGTCTGCCCTCTTGCCGGAAAATATGCGCCATAGGCGTTCGCAGTTCCCGTTTTGTTACCATGCACGGCTTCGCACTGAATGTAAATACCCAATTGGAATATTTTAATTATATCAATCCCTGTGGTTTTGTAGACAAAGGTGTCACTTCTATGGAAAAAGAACTGGGTTCAAAAGTAGATATGGAAGAACTGAAAATAAGACTTCATACCGAAATTGAAAAACAGTTCTGTGTTAGTTGATAAATAAGGCTGTTTTTTGATTCTTGAAATTTAAACTCAAAAAAGAATGTTTTTCGTCTTGTTTTCTGTCAATATTCTCTAAATTTGTAGCGTTAAAAATTTTCCGAACACTTGTAGTCGCAGACCTGCGCCAGCTGGTAAAGTGATACATTTAAAATATACCGATGACACAACTCTACTCCACTTTAGCAAACCTGTATCATGAGATGTATGAACACATCTTTGATTATGACAAAGAATTTAATTTTTATGATACTATCTTAAAAGAGAATGATTGTAAGAAGATAATGGAAGTTGGTTGCGGTACGGGGATGCTTGCACGCCGGTTTCTAAAGAACGGATACGATTATCTCGGATTGGATCTTTTCAATGAGATGTTGGATATTGCCCGTGCCGAAGTTAAGGAGGACTGCTTTGTACAATGCGATATGCGGAATCTGATGTACGACCGTGAATTTGATTCGGTATTGATAACAGGCCGTTCACTTGCATACGTTATTGAAAATCAGTGTATATTAGACACCCTTACCGGAGTGCATCGTTCACTTAAAGATAACGGGTTATTTGTCTTTGACATTTTCGAAGCAAACGGCATTTTCGATAACTTCGACGATTTTGAGCAAATCATACATCACAATACTAAAAAGATACGACGCATAAGTTCGTTGAAGAAGAACCTTCAAACCGGCTGGACCTACGACTGGTATGCTAACTATATTATTGAAGAGAATGAAAAAGTCTCGGAATACGACGATATAACAACTTTACGGGCATTTACAAAAGATGAAATCTTACTTTTCCTGAAGTTGACCGGGTTTAAAGTAAAAGAAATCATTGATGAGCCCAAAACAATGACTTTGATCACTGAAAAAATATAAGAGCATATTCGGTTAGACGGGGGCTTTAAATAAACCAGGCATGAGAAAATACATTTTATTATTTCTGATTATCAGCTGTTATACGGTTGGTTACAGTCAGGTTGTCAGAGGAATTGTGCTTGATGAAAAGACAAAAACCCCCATTTCATTTGCATCAGTTTATTTCAATGGAACATTTGCCGGGACTATATCGGATGTGAATGGATACTTTGAATTGAATCGGTCAGAACATACGTCAATGCCATTGACCCTGAGTGCCATAGGATACTATTCATTTAATCTGACAGATTTTTCATCATCAAAACCGATACCCGTTTATCTGAAACCCAAGGAATATGAATTAAAAGGAACGGTAGTAAAATCAAAATCCCTACTAAGGATAAGAATGAGAAATCTGAGATTGTTTAAAGAAGAATTTCTTGGTCTTTCGGATAATGCACTGAGATGTAAAATACTGAATGATAACGATATAACTTTTAATTATTATGCAGATAAAGATACGCTCAAGGCATTTGCTTTAAAACCGATATTGATTGAGAATAAGGCATTGGGATACACAGTAACCTATTATCTTGATAAGTTTGAATATTACAGAAAAAATAGAGCCATCTTTTTTAAAGGGAATATTGTCTTTAAAGCGGATGAGGCAACAGCAGACAAACAAAAGGTTTACGCTGAAAACAGAAGGGAAACCTATCAGGGCTCGCGAATGCATTTTTTTCGAACACTTTCATTGAATGATTTAATTATTAAAGGATTTACAATTACAGATTCAACATTCAAAGTACTCAAACTTAAAGATATTGTTGTACTTGATCCTAAAGACAACAGGTATTTGAACTATCCGGCCGGATTTAAAATAAGCTATTCAAAAGGAACCAGTTATGTAAAACAACTTAAAAAATACGTGTTTTTTGATAAAACAGGATATTTCGATGGATCTGGCATAAACTGGATTGGAGATATGGGTGAACAACGAATTGCAGATTGGTTGCCGTATGAATATACAAATGAATGAATTTTAAATAATTATGGAAAAAGGAAAAATATTTACGGTTATTTTATGCTAATTGTACTAATGATTCTACCTGTCATTTTTACAGCCATAGACAATTTTCCCTCGTTGATCGTAGTGTATAAATGTTCGGCGTAGTCTCCAGACTACGCCGTGCTAAAATTTATCCGTCCACTGACGGAAGGAAAGCTTAGCTTTTCCTATTTAGAAAAGAAAAGAGAATTATGAATACAGATTACAAGGCATAGCCTTGTTTCTAACCCGACGTAGTCTGGAGACTACGCCGAACCAGGGAATTCTAAGAATCCAACTGATACAACTTATTTTAAGCTTTGGCTGGAATGTGAATAGTTGCTTTTGATAGAATTAAGCTGATAAATACTTTAGTACATGACAAAAATTATATAGCGATATAATTATTTGATTTTCAACAAAATAGTTATCTTTTTGTTTGGTAAAGACCTTGAAATTTCGTATCTTTATAGCTAACTACCAATCAGTTATAATGAAAACAAAAGATTCCAAGGTCTCGTACAAAAGTAGTGATTTAACCTCAGTTTTGGTTGAACACTTCGGTAAAAGTCTAAATTTAGCCCGAATTAAGTTCATTAGCTTGTTCATTTACGCTCTTTGTAAGGTTCAAGTCGTTTGTTTTGAAAAGCTTGCCAGCGGCTTTGAAAACAACTGTGGCAGCGACTCTTCGCTGCGACGAATACAGCGATTTATGGCTGATTATTCGTTGGATAAAGACTTGATTGCAAGATTGATATTTGCACTTTTGCCACATGAACCTCCATATTCGATTGCTATTGACAGAACGAATTGGAAGTTTGGACAAACAAATATCAATATCTTGGTATTAGCCATTGTGTATAAAGGAGTAGCATTTCCTATTCTATTCAAATTAATGCCTAAACGAGGTAATTCTCACACAACTGAGAGAATTCAAATCGTGAATCATTACATTCGGTTATTTGGGAAAGAATCCATTCAATACTTGGTAGCAGACCGAGAATTTGTTGGTGAACATTGGATTGATTATCTGAATTTTAACCAAATTGAATATCATATACGCATTCGGGATAATTTCTGGGTTCTGAATCCTAAAACAGGAACACTGTTTAAGGCAACATGGCTCTTTAGTGATTTGAAGTTGAATGAAACAAAATTTCTACACTCGATTTATTATGTCAATAATCAGTTGTGTTATTTGTCTGCTTCAAAAATCAAAAATAAAGAAGGTAAACCTGAATTTCAGATAATTATCTCGTTTTGCAAACCTGAAATTGCGCAAAAAATATACAAAGATCGCTGGCAGATTGAAACTGCATTTAGAGCAATGAAAACAAGTGGATTCAATTTAGAAGACACTCATTTAACTGATATTGAC
>JADGPS010000080.1 GCA_017882285.1 Paludibacter sp.
TATAGAATCAAGAAATGGCAAAAAAGAATTCAAAAATTGTTCCGAATAATTCGTTTACCGAGTTTATGCTTTATACTACGCCAAATGGCAAGGTGAAGTAGGAGATTTTTATCGTTTCGAAGTCTTTTACAAAAAGGACTTAGCACAAGTTCTCAAAATTAGAAAAGATGAATTTGAATATATGAAGTCTCGTGGAGGTCTCATCCAAAGTTTGAAAAAACCATTTCATAAATACAATTAAAACAAATACTTACATGGCAAAAATAATAGTAAGAGGTACTGAAGTAACAATTATTAGTATTGATGAAAAAGATTACATTTCGCTTACCGATATGGTAAGGAGTATTCAAAATGGATTGTCTTTAATTGAAAAGTGGTTACGAAACAAGAATACAATTGAGTTTCTTGGAATTTGGGAGGAAATGTATAATGCAGATTTTAATTCCCTCGAATTCGAGGGAATTAAAAACGAAGCAGGATTGAACAGATTCATTTTATCTGTAAAACAATGGACAGAAAAGACGAATTCAAAAGGTTTAATAGCCAAGGCAGGAAGATACGGAGGAACTTATGCGCACAAAGACATTGCATTTGAGTTTGCTTCTTGGGTTTCACCTCAATTCAAACTCTATTTGCTAAAAGAATTCCAACGTCTAAAAGAAGAAGAACAGAAACAAATTGGCTGGTCTGCAAAACGAGAACTTGCTAAAATTAATTATCATATTCACACAGATGCTATAAAGCAGAATTTAACACCTATCGAATTAACACCAATTCAAACGTCAATTGTGTATGCAAATGAAGCTGATGTTTTAAACATGGCACTATTTGGAAAAACGGCAAAGCAATGGAGAGATGCAAATCCTCAACTAAAAGGGAATATCCGTGATTATGCTTTAATAAATGAATTGATTTGTTTGTCAAATATGGAAAATATCAATGCCATATTTATTAACGAAAGCATTCCTCAAAGTGAGAGATTAATAAAACTGAATCAAATTGCAATTCAACAAATGAGAGTTTTACAAGATGTAGAAAATCGAAAATTATTGAAATAATCTTTGGCTTAATTGATGTACAATCGCAAAAATTGGAGAGTATAAAAAATTCATTACTTCGATTTGAAGAGAAGTATTATAGAAAAGAATCTTTTGTTTATATCATTAATGTTGGTCTCTCGACTAAAGTAGACATGACGCTTTCATTTGCAGACTTGAAAAGAAAACTAATACAAATCTATAACGACGCAGCTTAACAGAAAAAACGGGCGATTGCCTAACACACGCTTCAGTAGTTAGAAAAAAATATAAATTCATCACCAATTATGAATCCAATAACAAGAAGAGATTTTTTAAAGAAATCAATCGCCACGGCAAGTGTAATTCCCTTTTTGGGAGTAAGTGAAAAGGTATGGGCAATGGGTGAAACGACTGAAAAACTTCCCGTTTGCATTTTTTCGAAACATCTTCAGTTTCTTGATTACAGAACATTGGGTGAAAAAGTAGCTGAAATGGGTTTTGCCGGAATTGATTTAACGGTTCGGGCAGATGGACATGTGGAGCCAAAAACCGTAAAAACGGATTTGCCAAAAGCGGTGGAAGAAATTAAAAAAGGAGGTTCCAACTGTGTGATATTGACAACCACCATCGAAAATGCAAACAACGCGTTGGACAGAGATATTTTGGAAGCGGCTTCAACCTGTGGTATAAAGTATTACCGCCCAAACTGGTATAAATTTCCCGAAGGAAAACCGATGCCCGAAGCCCTGGAAATGTTCGCACAGCAACTTAAAGAACTGAGTGAGTTGAATAAAAAACTTGATTTGGTAGGATGTTATCAGAATCACGCCGGAAGGTTGGTTGGTGCGTCTCTTTGGGAAGTACATAAAATTCTGGAATTAGTTGATCCGAAATATTTTGGCGCAGAATATGATATTCGTCATGCCTTGGTGGAAGGCGCTTTATCGTGGGAAAACGGGTTAGAACTTATTCATTCTCAGATTAAAACCATTGTTGTAAAAGATTATAAATGGGTTCTGATGAATGGAAAATGGGAAATAATCAACACGCCTATTGGTGAGGGAATGGTGGATTTTAAAAAGTTCTTCCGATTATTGAAGAATTATAATATCAAAGTTCCGGTTTCCATGCATTGTGAATATGATTTGGGTGGAGCAGAAAAAGGACAACGAAGCATTTCGGTTTATCCTCAGGTTGTTTTCGATGCCATGAAGAAAGATTTGATCAACATTCAACAACTCTGGAGAGAGGCATAGTTCAATGAAAAATTAAATTTTATCTTTCATATCAATCGAAACCGAAATTTCTTTTCCCTCTCGCATCAAAGTTAGTTTTAAAGGTCTTTTAGAGGGTGTTTCAAATATCTTTCTTATTTCATTTATCGACAGCGTAAATGCACGTTCTCCGTTAATTTCGTACAATTTGTCTCCCGGTAATACGCCGGACAATGCCGCCGGCGAACCTTCCCACACATTCATTACTTCTGTAACCGGAATATATGGAATTAGCTGAATTATTTCAATACCTGCAACATTGTACGAATACCGATTCTTAAAATTCTCATTCGGCTTAAAATAAAGTTTCTTTTGATTCGTATCAATAAACAAATTAAACCGGCTAAGTAACTGGCTTCCAATTGTCCCATCGCGTTTTGAATTGGCTATAATTGCGTTTATAGATGCAGAATCAGGAAACGAAACGATTGGATTTTTCAGACAGAATTCCCCAAAACAAATTTCCGGAATATGACCGTATTTACCTCTAATTGTGCCATTTAACCCTTCGCCAATTATTCCTCTAATCCATTTTTTTGGTAAATGTACCGATTCTTTGGTCGAAGTTTGAAACCATGCATTCAATTCCGCTCCGGTATCTATCAACATTTTTACTTTTTTTCGGGTACTATCGGCTTCCAATACAGACAATTCAACAAAAAATTTCTGGGATTCCATGGTTATAGGCAAAACACCATAACCTTTTGGCACATCAAAAGGACTTGGTTCAAAAAATCGAATTCGTTTTTGCGAATAGTCAATTTCGATGGTATAATCCTGAAAAAAATCAACACCAATAAGTCCGTTAATTTTAGTTCCGGTATGTTTTGAAAGATTGAAAATATTATCCTGCAAAACGTAAACAGTTTTATTCGGCATTTTTAATTTGCCTATTTTCAAGGTATTATAATTACTTGAATAAGCCTCCAAATGATTTCCGCCACCTAATCCCATCAAGTCTTTTACATCGGAATAATTGATCGTAATTCGGTCGCCCGACTGCAATTCGGTAATAATGGTGTTACGAATGCCGGAATCTAAAATCAGATTTAGCGGCGATGAATCATTAATTCGCACATTTATAACCACATAACTTCCAACCAGATTGAAAGGGATGGATTCAACTTTCCTGGGTTTATTTTGGGCTGAAATATCAATAAGAAAGAAAATGAACAAGATGACCCCCAACCCCCTAAAGGGAGCTTTTAGAGTCTTAGTACTTGAAGCATTGTGCCTTTTTTGTTTTTCCATTAAGTAATAGTCAATATGTTGCACAATCAAAAGTTCCCTTTAGGGGATTAGGGGTCAATCATTTCGTGTGTTTTAAACCAATCAAGCGCTTCTCTGATAGCAATTTTCAAATCCGTTTCAGGCAAGTTTAGTTCTGTTTTGGCTTTTTTATTGGTATAATATTCCCGTATCATTAATTGTCGGAGATTCATGCTGCAAAGCTCCGTTCTGATACCCGATTTACGAAACAAATCACCAACTTTTCCAATCAATATCAATAAAAACCCGGGTATCCCAACAATGAACTGACGATAATTTCCAATTTGTTTTTCAAGAGAATAAAACTCTCGAAACGTGAGATTTAATCCAGATGCCAGGTACTTTTCTCCGTTTCGTCCCTGCATGATTGCATTACAAACAGCAACAGCCACATCTTTTGCCGGCACAAAGTTTTTACCTCCTTTTGGCGTAAACAGAATGCGTTTTTTATAACCTCTCAGCATTAATTTCCCTGAACTTGGTTTCGGATCATAAGCTCCAATCACAAAGGTCGGGTTGATCATGACATAATGTTTGTTTCCGTATTTTGATGCTTCAACAAATAATCGTTCCGATTCCACTTTACTTTGAGCATAAAACGATTTCGAAAATGGATATTTAATACTAAAACGCTCGTCAGCAAGCTCATGTTCATTGCCAAAACCAATGGTATTAGCAGAACTAACATAAACAATTGTGTTGATGTTTAATTCATTAGCAACTTTAATTATTAATGCAGTGCCATCTACATTTACTTTACTATACTCTTCGTAATGCAATAAATCAGTAGCGGTTACGGCGGCAATGTGAATAATGACGTCGCAACCTTCCGCAGCCGATTTTAAATTTTCATAATCAGCAAAGTTCCCTTTGCAAAAATCAACAGCGGACAAATCGTAATGAATGCCGGTTACATTCCGAACAATAGCTTTAACATCATGTTTTCTTTTCAATAATTCAATAACAACTTGATGTCCCAATAATCCGTTTGCTCCGGTAACAAAAACTTTCATTATAGCCTGTTTTGATATGACGACGCACAAAAGTAACAAATCTTTCATATAAATTCTTAATTCAAAAATAAGAATCAATTTAATAATCAGTATATTTGCAGCCTAATAATGTTCATAAACAATGGAAACAAAAGTAGTATTAATAACAGGTGCCAGTACCGGTATAGGACTTGCAGCGGCAGAACAGCTTATGAATAAAGGAGTTAAAGTATATGCTGCATCTCGTCGGGGTGGTAAATCACTAAAAGCACAAAGTGGCGAAGGTGAACTGATTCATGTAAAAATGGATATAAACATCGAAACAGAAATTGCATCTGTAATTGCCAAAATTTTGAAAGAAAACAATCGTCTGGATGCAGTAATTTGCAACGCCGGTAATGGTATTGCCGGTTCAGTTGAAGATACTTCCATTGACGAGTTGCGGTATCAGTTCGAAACAAATCTCTTCGGAACTGTTAAAACCATACAGGCTTGTTTGCCGGTTTTCCGCGCTCAGGGTTATGGTAAAATTATAACTACTTCTTCTGTAGCTGCCATAGTTCCAATACCATTTCAAGCTTTTTATTCTGCAGTAAAATCGGCTCTTTTAGTTTTTATGCAAGCACTGACTATCGAGGTAAAACCTTTTGGAATACAATGTTGTACTATTTTACCCGGCGACACAAAAACCAATTTTACTTCGGCTCGTAAATATACAACACACTCACAATCAATTGATTCTGTTTATTATAATAAAATGAAGTCATCGGTTGGAAAAATGGAGCTCGACGAACAAAACGGCATGTCACCCAATGTTATTGCGCAAAATATGGTACAGCAAATAATGAGTAAGCGTATGAAAGCGATTGTTATTCCGGGCATTCAATACAAAACTATTTGCTGGTTATTCAACCGTGTGCCTGCCGAAATAAGTTTGTGGGTAGTAGGTAAAATTTATTGAAATTATTATTTAAATTTTCAGGTATTTTCCAGGAAAGGCAATACTTCAAAATTCATTATCATTGTCACTCGTTTAGAAAGAAATTTTTATTTTATAAAAATCAACAATATGAAATGTCTGGTTACAGGTGCAACAGGGTTTTTAGGTACAAATCTGGTTCATGAACTGTTAAAAATCGGTTGGGATGTAAGAACGATTGTTAGAAAAGGTTCAAACACTGAATATATTAAATCGTTGCCTATCGAAATAGTTTACGGAGAACTAACAAATCCGAAAGATGTGGATTCTGCTGTTATTGGATGTGATATTGTTTTCAATGTTGCCGGCGATACGTCTTTCTGGAAGAGATATTTTGAAAAACAACGGAAGATTAATGTTGAAGGTCCTTCAATAATTGCCGAAGCTTGCATTAAACATAAAGTGAAACGGTTGGTTCATACCAGCACAGTTGATATTTTTGGGTGTAATCCATTGGGAGTTGCTGACGAACAATGGTCTGACTATAACTTCATTAATACCGGTTATAATTATGCCGATACCAAACGCGAAGGAGAAAAACGGGTTTTGAAATATAATGACAAAGGGCTTGAAGTGGTGGTTATTTATCCCGGAAGCATGATGGGTCCTTATGATTTTACCTTACAATATGGACGATTATTTTTCGATTTACGCGACGGCAAAGTTCCCGGTTGTCCTCCGGGAGGTGCCAGTTTCTGTCATGTGACTGAAGTTGCCAAAGCCCATATTGCTGCTGCATTAAAGGGTGTTCCGGGCGAAGGATATATTTGTGCCGGTGAAAACATTTCGTACAAGGCACTTTTTGATTTAATCGCTGGAAAGTTTGACAAAAAAGCTCCCGGATTTATCTTTAAACCTTGGATGCTTGTGATTTACAGTTATATAATGCAAACCATTTCAGCCTTTACCGGCAAAGCTCCCGAAATAGATCCCGGAAATGCCAGATATATGTCGATAAATGCCTGGTACGACAGTTCAAAAGCCATTAAAGAACTTGATTATAAGCTCATTCCGGTTCCCAAAATGATAGACGATGCGTATAATTGGTATAAAGAAAACGGATTTTTTAATAAATAAAACTATCTTGATAAATTTGAGAAGCGAAGAAACAATCTTCGCTTTTTTTTACTTTTGTGAACTCATAACCTATCAACAAGCTGTTGAAAACTTACTGAAAACCCGTGATAGAAATATTACAACTTCTTTTGATAATTAGAAAACTATCTTCGTTTATCAATTGTTTTGATACCACCAAATTAGTTAGTACATTTTTAGTAGCTATTTTTTAACCTGTTTTATACGGTTATGAGCAGGTGCATTCATAAAAACTTTCTAACTTTGCAGTTATTAACAGCATGTTGATAAAGTTTGTAATTTGGTTATTTCAAAAGAGATAATTCATTTTGATTTGTTCATATAATTGAATCAATTTTTAATAACGGATTATACAAGCTTTTCACAATATTTTTATCAACCAAACAAACAGCCTATTATTATCTTCATAAAGTTTTTATTAAAAATTTAAAAGAATAATATAAATATAATCTTGAAAACTCCTAAAATGGACAAAACTCAATTAATAGCCGCCATAAATAAACTCAAAAAAGAAAAGAATGCCGTGATTTTGGCTCATTACTACCAAATGGACGATATTCAGGATATAGCAGATTATAAGGGCGATAGTCTGGCTCTTTCTCAATGGGCAGCCAAAACCGATGCCGATATCATTGTGCTTTGCGGCGTTCATTTTATGGGCGAAACAGCCAAAATTCTTTCACCTAACAAAAAAGTGTTGGTTCCTGATATGAATGCCGGTTGCTCGTTAGCCAACAGCTGTCCTGCGGACAAATTTGAGGCATTTACCAAGGCTCACCCCGATCATACAGTTATCTCGTACATAAATACTACAGCAGCCGTTAAAGCACTCACTGATGTGGTAGTGACTTCTACTAATGCCAAGAAAATAGTGGATTCATTTCCTAAAGATGCTAAAATTATATTCGGACCGGATCGTAATCTCGGAAATTATATCAACAGCATCACCGGTCGCTCCATGTTATTATGGGACGGAGCATGCCATGTACACGAGCAATTCTCTGTTGAAAAGTTGGTGAAATTAAAAGAAGAGCATCCTGATTCGTTGTTAATAGCACATCCTGAATGCAAAAAGACAGTCTTGATTATGGCCGATTTTATTGGTAGTACACAAGCTTTACTTAATTACACAACAACTTCAAATAAACAGTCATTTTTAGTAGCAACTGAATCGGGAATTTTGCACGAAATGCAAAAACAAAATCCGAATAAAGAATTTATTCCCGTACCGCCGAACGACAGCACCTGTGCCTGCAACGAATGCAACTTCATGCGCCTGAATACCATGGAAAAACTCTATCAATGCCTGTTGACGGAAACTCCCGAAATTTTAATTGATGAAGAAATACGGGTAAAAGCCGTGAAACCTATTTTGAGAATGCTGGAAATGAGTTGATTTTTTTGGAAAGAATTCAAAGTACAAAGCCTGAATGAAAACTTATTTAATTTTTTTCTTTTGCATATTTCGTGGAAACTATCTTAAACAGCTTATCATTCCGCCGGATTAATTCGTTGGTTTTCATGGAGAAATACGTTCCTTTTTCTACTTTTTCCACCGGATTAAGTTTTACACGTATTTCTTTCACCGTGTCTTCATAAGCTCCTGTTGTTTCGCCGATAATCAGAATTTCATCACCAACCGATAGGTATTGTGCTTCCAGCAGGAACTCAGCCACACCCGGTTTATTAAAGAAGTTGGTGCATTTCCCCACATAAATTTTTTTGTGCGTAGCTTCCGAACCGTAGTTGTTGCTCCACTCGCCAAGGCGCTGTCCGAGGTAATAGCCGTTCCAGAATCCACGATTAAACACCTTGGCAAGACGAATGTCCCATTCGGCCACTTTCGCGTCGGAAAACGTCCCGTCGAGGCACGATTCAATGGCTTCCCTGTAGCACGACACTACCGCTTTTACATATTCTGCTCCACGCGCACGACCCTCAATTTTAAAAACCCGAACACCCGATTTCAGCATTTCGTCTACAAAACCGATTGTTTTCAAATCCTTGGGCGACATGATATATTCGTTGTCAATTTCCAGTTCAATTTCCGAATCTTTGTCTTTCACAATATACCCCCGGCGGCAAATCTGGTTGCAGGCACCACGGTTGGCCGAAAGATTTTTTTCGTGCAAACTCAGATAACATTTACCCGAAACCGCCATACACAAAGCCCCGTGACAAAACATTTCAATGCGAATCATTTCGCCATTTTTGCCACGAATATTGTCTTTGATAATGGCCCGGTAAATTTCCGAAACCTGCTCCATGTTCAGTTCACGTGCCAAAACCACCACATCGGCAAATTGCGCATAAAACTTCAACGATTCAACGTTTGAAATATTTAATTGAGTAGATAAATGTACTTCAACTCCTACCGTGTTAGCATAAATCAACGCTGCCACATCCGATGCAATGATGGCAGAAACCTTTATTCCTTTGGCCACATCAATGATTTCGCGCATCAACGTCAGATCACCGTCATACAAAATGGTATTGACAGTCAGATAGCTTTTTACCTTATTTTCTTTGCAAATGCGCACAATTTCGCGCAAATCGTCGGCAGTAAAATTACTGCTCGATTTGCTGCGCATATTCAGTTTTTCAATACCAAAATACACCGAATCGGCACCCGCTTTGATGGCTGCCGAAAGGCTTTCCCACGAGCCGGCCGGAGCCATGATTTCTATATCGTTTCTTTTCATTTCAATCTTCCAAAATTCAACTACAAAGATAGATAATCCAATTCAAAATTTATTACTCTAAAATATTTCCTAACTTTGCATTCCATTTCTGCATAAAAATGAAGATTTCAAACATAGAATTTCCCGATAAACCACTTTTTCTTGCACCCATGGAGGATGTTACCGATCCGGCATTTCGACTGCTTTGTAAACGTTTTGGAGCAGATATGGTTTATACGGAATTTATTTCGGCGGATGCGCTGATTCGGAGTGTGAAGCGTACCGAACAAAAGTTGACTATTTATGATGAAGAACGTCCGGTTGCAATACAACTTTATGGTCGTGAAGCTGATGCAATGGCAGAAGCTGCCCGAATTGCAGCAGAGGCCAAACCGGAATTTATTGATTTGAATTTCGGTTGTCCGGTAAAGAAAGTGGCAGGTAAAGGTGCAGGAGCAGGACTGTTGCATGATATTCCAAAAATGCTTGAAATTACTTCTGCTGTTGTAAATGCGGTGAAACTTCCGGTAACTGTCAAAACACGTTTAGGTTGGGATGAAGACAGTAAAGTGATAATGGAACTGGCAGAACAACTTCAGGATTGCGGCATTGCTGCATTGGCTATTCACGGTCGAACTCGTTCGCAAATGTACAGAGGCGATGCCGATTGGAGTTTGATTGGCGAGGTAAAAAATAATTCAAGAATGATAATTCCCATTATTGGAAATGGCGATGTGACTACACCCGAACGTGCAGCCGAATGTTTTGAAAGGTATGGAGTTGATGCAGTAATGGTTGGGCGTGCTTCTATTGGCAGACCGTGGATTTTTGCTGAAATGAAACAGTATTTTGAAACAGGAATATCCGCTTCTTTTTTTACTTTTGAAGAACAAAAAGGGATAATCAAAGAACATATTTTGGCTTCAATTGATTGGCTCGATGAACGTCGCGGGATTATTCATTCGCGTCGGCATTTGGCTTTAACACCTGTTTTCAAAGGAATTCCGAATTTTAAAGAAACGAGAATCGCCATGCTTCGTGCCGATAATCTAATTGATCTTTTTCAACTAATTGATTCGGTCAATGAACCGGAAGTCAGGATTTAATGTTATAATTCTCAATTATATAATTTAAAATTATTATTATTTTATGAAAAAATTCATT
Organism: Paludibacter sp.; assembly: GCA_017882285.1. Taxonomy (GTDB): domain Bacteria; phylum Bacteroidota; class Bacteroidia; order Bacteroidales; family Paludibacteraceae; genus Paludibacter. Next base: position 10,474 of record JADGPS010000080.1, read on the forward strand.
TTACCAATCATTGCATTAATGCTTATGACAACAGCTTGCAATCCCAAAAAAGATACCAACAATGCTGGTATTCAATTGACAAATCTGGATACCACGGTATCGCCTAAAGTTGATTTTTATCAGTTCGCTTGTGGCGGATGGATGAAAAACAATCCTCTGACCGGAGAATATTCCCGCTTCGGAAGTTTTGATAAACTGGCCGAAAACAATCGCAAACAGTTACGTGGTTTAATTGAAGAAATTGCCGCTAAAACAGCTACAAAAGGCTCTGTAGAACAGAAAATAGGTGACGTGTACAACATGGCCATGGACAGTACCAAACTGAATGCGGATGGTTTCAAACCCATTCAAGCGGATTTAAAAAAGATCGGTGAAATTAAAAATGTATCCGATATTCTGAAACTTATGCCTGAACTTTCCGTGGTAGGATTAGATCCGTATTTTACAGTTTTTGTAGAAGCCGATCCAATGAATAGCTCTTTGGAGCTGGTTCAGACATATCAAAGTGGAATCAGTCTTGGACAGCGTGATTATTATCTGGATAATGATGCGCACACCAAAGATATTAGGGATAAATACAAAACGAATGTAGTGAAAATGTTCCAGTTAGTAGGATTTACTCCGGCTGATGCTCAAAAGAACATGGAAGCTGTATTGAAAATCGAAACCCGTTTGGCTACAGCTGCTTATGACAAGGTAAAATTACGCGATCCGCATGCCAATTACAACAAAATGACTGTTGCCGATTTGCAAAAAATGGTTCCTGAAATTAACTGGAATGAATATATTACTTCGTTAGGATTAAAGAATATTAAAGATATAAGTGTTTCTCAAAAAGAATCATTGGTTGAAGTCGGTAAAATTCTCTCTTCTGAGCCAATTGCTTCTCAAATAGCCTATTTACAATGGAAATTGATAGATGATGCCGCTTCTTATTTAAGTGACCCTATTTACGCTCAAAACTTTGATTTTTATGGCAAAACGCTGTCGGGTAAAAAAGAACAGCAACCGAGATGGAAAAGAGCGGTTGGTACTGTCGATGGCGTGCTTGGAGAAGCAGTAGGACAAATGTACGTAAAGAAATATTTCCCTGCAGAATCCAAAGAACGTATGTTGAAATTGGTTCAAAACCTTCAGGAAACATTGGGAGAACGCATAAAAGGATTAACATGGATGGGTGATTCTACCAAACTGAAAGCGATTGAAAAACTAAAATCATTCTATGTAAAAATCGGTTATCCTGATAAGTGGAGAGATTATACCGATTTGGATATTACTAAAGATTCATATTATGCCAATATCCAACGTGCCAGCAAATTTGAACATGCTTATCGTTTTGCAAAAGCAGGTAAGAAAGTGGACAAAACAGAATGGCAAATGACACCTCAAACGGTCAATGCTTATTACAATCCGTCAACGAACGAAATCTGTTTCCCAGCCGGCATTCTTCAATATCCATTCTTCGATATGACTGCTGATGATGCCTTTAATTATGGTGCTATCGGTGTGGTTATCGGACATGAAATGACGCATGGTTTTGATGATCAGGGTCGTCAGTTTGATAAGGAAGGTAATTTGAAAGACTGGTGGACTCCACAGGATGGTAAGAAATTCGATGCCCGTGCCAAAGTAATGTCCAATTATTTCGACTCAGTAGTAGTTGCCCCGGGTGTTCACGGTAACGGTAAATTTACGTTAGGTGAAAACATTGCCGACCATGGTGGATTACAGATTTCGTATCAAGCATTCAAAAAAGCGACTGCCAATGCACCACTTGCCGTTAAAGATGGCTTTACCCCTGAACAACGTTTCTTTCTGGCTTATGCCAATGTATGGGCTGGAAATGTGCGTCCTGAAGAAATCCTTAAACGCACTAAATCTGATCCGCACTCATTGGGAAAATGGCGTGTAGACGGTGCTTTGCCACAAATTCAGGCATGGTATGATGCATTTGGTATTAAAGCCGGTGATCCAATGTTTGTTCCGGTTGAGAAACGTGTAAGCATTTGGTAATATTTAGGCACTTTAACCTCTTTATTCCCCTTTAGGGGTTAGGGGTAATAAATAAGGCAGAACCTCATCGTCTGCCTTATTTTTTTTGCGGTTATACTGCTTTTTACTTTCCATAACCTTTCGATAGTTAATCGATTTCCCATGTGTTTGAATTTCTTCCTCCCGGCTTTGCTTTCGAGCCGCCTTTACTTGCTCCATGACGGAGTGTTTCTTTTTTTGTTTCATTCCTCTTTTTTTAATTATCATATTAGCACATTATCTTATTCAATAGTTCGGTAAAAAATAATTAGCATTTAAGTGGCGATAGTTCCGTATAAGAGTAGCTCTTTGACATTTTGGTTATTTTTGAGTAAGTATGGTTTA
>JADGPS010000081.1 GCA_017882285.1 Paludibacter sp.
TTTCAATATCCCTGGTTTTTTTGTGGTTTAACTCTGATATCCATTATCAGTTTTGCAGATGATATTCATCACCAATCATTTATACTGCGTCTGTTCATCCAACTGACAGCAATGTTATTTATGTTTTATCAGTGGCAATTGTTTCAATTGCCATGGTATTTCAGTATTTTGGCCATAATTTTTTGTATTGGCATTATTAATGCCTTTAACTTTATGGACGGTATTAACGGAATCACCGGAACTTATAGTCTGGTTGTTTTAGGTGCCTTATGGTACATTAATTCATATTTAGTTCAATTTGTCGATAATAACATGATATTCATAGTAATGCTATCGTTGGTGGTTTTCAATTTTTTTAATTTCAGAAAGAAAGCAAAATGTTTTGCCGGCGATGTTGGGGCTTTATCAATTGCATTCATTATTGTTTTTTTATTAGGACTTTTAATTATTAAAACTCACGATTTTAGCTATATCATTCTATTGGTCGTTTACGGAATAGATTCAATATTAACTATCGTGCATCGGATTATTTTGAAAGAGAAAATATTCTATCCTCATCGAAAACATATTTATCAAATTATGTCCAATGAATTAAAGATTCCGCATATCCTTATATCCTCGTTTTATGCTTTGCTTCAGGGAGTAATTATAAGTTTATATTTTATATTTAAATCCTATTCATATTGGTTCTTAGCCATTGTGATAGTGTCTCTTTCTCTTCTTTATCTGATTTTTAAGCTAAAGTATTTTCATAAAACTGAAGATGCGGTTGGTTAAAAAATTATTTTTTTCATGCTGAAAACTTTTTATCATCTAAGTTTTAAGAATTTTTTAATTTGTTTTTCTATAGAACTCAACTCCGATATGAACATTTTCAAAACTATATTCTATTTTCTGTTTGCTTCCTTTTTTTTGAGTTGCAACACTCCTGCCGATTCTCCTTATTTACCTATCACTTTTAACAAAACAACTACCATGTCCGGCATCGGTCGTGCCTCTGCAGTGGCATTTGTAATTGATGGAAAGGGATACGTGGCTTTAGGTAGAACTGCAGTCCGAAGTGGAGTGCTCAAAGATTGTTGGCAATTTGATCCCACTCAAAAAGATAGCTGTTGGAAACAAAAAACAGATTTTCCGGGCATTGCCAGAGTAAAAGCTACTGCCGCTGTAGTAAATGGGAAAGCTTATGTAGGACTTGGGTTTAACATAGCGTTGGGCGTTTATAACACTGACGCTTGCCTGAAAGATTTTTGGATGTATGACCCACTGACCGATACTTGGACACAAAAAGCCAATTTTCCAAGCAATTATACCGATGCTTGCGGTTGTTTTGTTGTAAACAATGAGATTTATGTCACATCAGGTATGGATGGAGCCGGTTTTGGTAATGAAGTATGGAAATATATACCGGTTGAGGGTCAACCGGGTACATGGGTGAGATTGAATGATTTCTCCGGACGGGCTCGTGCCGGTGGAATTGCAATTACTAATGGTGAGCATATCTATTTTGGCACAGGATACTTGACATTTAATGCAAATGACTGGTGGGAGTATTTACCTGCATCGGACTCGTGGTCTCAGCGGAAAAATATGCCCGATAATGGTCGTGAAAATTCTGTCTCACTTACCATCAACAATCGTTTTTTTATATCAACCGGACGACATTTTGGTGGAAATATGACAGGTGGAGGAGTAAAATCGGATATTTTGGAATATGATGTGATACGAAATGTTTGGTACGAAAGAGGAAATATCCCGGCATCAGGACGAGAAAATGCTATTGCATTCACCCTGAATGGAAAAGGATATATTGGTTTTGGAGAAAATGACACACAAATATTGAATGATTTCTGGAGTTTTGAACCCTGATTTAAATTTACAATTTATGCATTTACAATTTACAATTGGGAGAGTCGGCTTTATATTTAAAAGAATAATTTTTCCTTTGATTATAATAATGTTGCCTTTTGGGGTTCATGCTCAAAACGACACAATTAAGTATGATGTAGGTATGTTGGGAGCAGCTTCCACTGGAACTTATTCTCCCTTTTGGCTTCAAAGTAAATCGTACGGAAAAATAGCTTCATCTCCATATAGTGCTGATTTATTGGTTGGAATATCAAAAGACTTTGGTAAAAGTACGCGATTATTCGATTATGGATTTAAAGCGAACGTGTTACTTCAGACCTATGACAATAAAACCAATACGTATTTTCATGAATATTACGCTAAAGCACGTTTTCTGGTTTTTGATTTAACTGTTGGAGCACGTGAAGATCAGTTGGGAAATCAGGATTCGACTTTATCATGCGGAGGTTTTCTTTTTTCACAAAATTCGCGTCCAATGCCTAAAATTACCATTGGCATTGAGCATTTTACGGCACTTCCGTTTACAAATGGTTTTGTGGAAATCAAAGGTGCGCTTACTCATGGCTGGTTTACCGACAATATTTACGACCAAAATGTTTTGCTTCATCACAAATATGCCTATTTGAAACTTGGTGGAATGCTTCCCGTTCATATTCAATATGGATTAGATCATGTGGCACAATGGGGTGGGAATATTCCGGGATGGGGAGCGCAACCAGTTAGTTTGCACGATTATGTAGATATATTTTTTGGTCGTTCCGGCGGATCAGATGCCAATAGATCTGACCAAATTAATGCACTTGGGAATCATATTATTTCACAAAGTATGAAGTTGGATGTAGATATTTCGGACTTTAAAATTAGTGGATACTGGCAAAATCTGTCGGAGGACGGACCGATCAGGATGATTTGGAACACAATGAATCTACCTGATGGACTCTGGGGCATATCCATAAGAAATAAGCACTTTCCGTTTGTAAAAGGAATTTTGTATGAATACTTAAATACAACTGATCAATCGGGACCGTATCATGATAAAGACGGTATCATATTTGGCGGGGGTGATAACTATTTTAACGGCCAATATCAAACAGGGTGGAGTTACTATTCAAGAACTATCGGAACACCTTTTATTACATCTCCACTGTTAAATAAAAATGGTGAAATCAATATTACAAATAATCGGGTTCAGGTTCATCATTTTGGTATAGAAGGCGATGTGTCGGATTATCGATACAAGTTTTTGTCTTCCTTCAGTAAAAACTATGGCACTTATAGTAGTCCTTACCCGGAAATGATACAAAATACATCGATATTATTGGAAGTAAACAAACAATTTCCAAAATTATTAAACATAAATATTGGGTGTAAAATAGGAGCAGACTTTGGAAAATTATACGGAAATTCGGTAGGTTTACAGATTTCAATTATAAAAACAGGTAATTTGTTTCATTATTAAAAGCAAGAAATAATTATGCTAAATAAAAATCTTTCCGTCGTGTAGCACGAAAGCTCCGGCGGAAAGAGTTTTATTTGATAGGAAGATTTTAAATTGCAATTTTGGTAATCAGATTATCTGCTTTCAGAATATATACCTGATTTCGGGGCAAATCTGTTAATTTAATAGTTGTACTTTCGGGAACTATCGTTTTAATAGTTTGACCTAAAAGATTATAGATATTCAAAATTGTATTAACTGTTGGTAAATAAACTGTTACATCTCCGTTTGACTCGACAGTCACTACCAATTTGGTTTTAAATGGATAACCCAATGTAATTACTGAAATAGTGTTTGAAAAATCAGTAATATTTTCATAATAAATACTTTTATCGCTAGCACGGACTTTATAAAAATATTCTGTATTTGGGATCAAATTGGTTAATGTATCCATATTCGATGTTACCCAATTTTCACGCTGAATGTAATTAATTGTTTGAGAGAAACCGGCTGATACGTCATCAAAAGTAATAACTCCTGTACCTTTGAAATAGGTAAAACGGAACTGATTATATCCTTTTGATTCGGGGAATTTAATAGAATCTGTCTCATTAAGTGAAGTAGATACAGCGATACTATCGACTTTTTCCCAGGCATTCTGATCTTTTCTGGCCTGAACTAAAAATCCTCCATTATTTCCCCCCATTGAACGAACATAAAATGTAAGTTTAGTGACAGGTAATATATATTTTTCAGTTTGAACATATTCTCCTGTATTCGAAAGTTGAAGTGACGGTGGGTTATTACCACTATATACAATTGAACCGGAAGAAGTTGATGTTGTAATTGTCCAACCATTCGGAGCAACAATACCATTATTAAATTCTTCCAAAATACTGGACTCCCCAGCAGAAACACTATAGGCGGTTACATAATAGCCAGTTGCATCATAAACATTATTCCAATTTGCAATAAAACTTGTAAAAGTAATTTCAGTTGCCGGATTTGCTACTGGTGGTACAACATAAACTGCACGGGTCGAAGTACCCGATAACTGAGCATCGGCATAATCGCCATTTGTTGTAGAAGCAACAAAAGTGTCGTTGTGAACACTGTTATATGATGGAATAGTAGGATTGTATCGGATTTGAATATTAGTATTTGTAATTACTGAGTCAAGGGGTGTCAATGTTATACTTTTCCCCCAGGCAGTATTTGGATCAGTGTCTTTCTTCATTTCAAAGTGGGTTCCGGTTTTAAAAGCAATATTGATCGGTGATGACAGTTTAGTTCCACTTACAGTCACAGTTTGAATTGCAGAAGGTGTTCCTTGAACTGTTGAAAACGCCTGTAAATTTTGAACTAAGACGATTTTAGTACCAAAATGGAAAAAGATCTGGCCATTGATTTCTCGAATATTTAAAAGTGGTTTTTTAATATTCACACCACTTCTTAGTATTGGATTATAGGTTGTTACTTTACTGGTTCCCGGAAATGGATCACCGGCCAAAGTATTATCGATTGTGGTTGTTTCAGATAAAGCTATTCCATCTGCTTCTACTATGTCAACTCCCATAGCATTAGGATCATTGTTTGGGCTGTTATCTGCCCATGTGGCTTGGTCATAGAAAACATGTGTTATTAACATGCCGTGTCCGGGAAGATAAGTATCCCAACCGCTCTTTTGGCGGTTTTCCAGCATGAAAAATTCAACAGGTGAAGGGTTAGCTCCATTCAAATTATGATTTCCATTTTGAGAAATTAAATAGGCTTTATTACTTGAAAGTAGTGAAGCCAAACTATAATCATCTGAAACTTTTAATTCGGTTGGAACTAACCAGTTTAAGAAGAAACGTTCGTAGGATGAATACCCGCACGGTGTACGTCCACCATTCAGATAGGGTCCATAATCCATAATATCCCATAACGACAAAGTATGATGCGTTGCGGCATTAGTTGCATAAAAGTCGGGTAATCCCAGTACGTGACCGAATTCGTGACAAAAAGTGCCAATGCCACACATATTTGTACCGGTATAACCTTTTAGCTCAGAGGTACAAGCATAATCATAAACCGACACACCGTTAAATTTAGTCGAATAATCCGCTAAAGTCCATCTGTGAGGCCAAACAGTATTTTTATTGATATTTGTGGAAGAATTGTCTTCAGCTTCATTAAAACCGGCGTAATAGATAAATACATTGTCAACAATGCCATCTTTATCCGTATCATATTGTGAAAAATCAACTCCGGCATCCGAAGCTAATGTACAAGCATCAATCACCATTTGACGGGGATTTACGTCCATTCCACTTGCATCGTTTGTCCCGTAAGTTGCTTCAGTATTTGATAAAGTAACTGGTCCAACGACATCAAACTGAGGGATAAAATTTCCATTTGAACTATCGTGGAAATAATCTTTAGCTGAACCGGTACCTCCATTTGTCGAGTATCCGGCTTGATTTAACAGGTTCGTAAAAGCAAGTTGTGGATTTGGAGTCACAAACTTTATGTCAGAAAAATTAACCAGTATAACTAATGATCTGGGAGAACCTGTTAATGGGTAACTTTTTTGTGGAACAGAGCCCGAAACAAGTCTTTTAGAACGTAAAACTTTAGCTTTTTTACTAAGTTTACTAATAACTGGATTTGGTTGAATACTTTGAATAAATTTTTTCTCAATTGCCGATCGTTTTTCAATTTCAGTTGCTCTTACTGAAGTACTAACAAGATTTCCATCAGAATCAAACTGAGCATAATATAAAATTCCCGCATCGTCAGGTTTTAAAGGGTATCCATCCAAAGTGGATTTGTAGTGGAAAAACTCATCACCTCGTAGACGAACGGTTATTTCTGTGCCATCTGCTTGTTTAATTTTTACCGGATATGGATAGGCAGGTACTGCAGTAATATTTAATGTTTGTGTCAATAACCCTATAAGAATCACCAATCCAATTAATCTTTTTTTCATGTGCATATTTGTTAAGCTTGCAAAGATAGAAAAAAAACCTATGTTGTAATGTAAATGAACGTTTCAATGAATAAAAACGTCTAAATAGGAATAAATTCAAATGTTTTTTAAATGTTGGCGTTTGTCTTTTGGAAATGAAATATATCGAAAAAGCGGGATTTTTTTAGTTTAAATATTTGCAAATTATCAAAATCGCACTATCTTTGCACTGCAATTGCGAAAATAGCTCAGTTGGTAGAGCACGACCTTGCCAAGGTCGGGGTCGCGGGTTCGAGTTCCGTTTTTCGCTCCTGTAACAGCGAAAAAAAAATTCGAGACGAAACGTTTATCCCGATTTATTGTGATTTTTTTTTGCTCAATGTATGAATAGCGAAATGAGTGAGTTTCGCTTTTTTTCTCTTTATTGAAACAATTTATTAATTGCCCAAATGGTGGAATTGGTAGACACGCTAGTTTCAGGGACTAGTGGTCGTAAGGCTGTGCAGGTTCGAGTCCTGTTTTGGGCACTTTTTCAATTAGTCAATTTCCAATTTTCCAATTTTATTCTTTTAATTGGAAATTGATAATTAAAGAATTGGAAATTAATTTGCGCAGATGGTGAAATTGGTAGACACGCTACTTTGAGGGGGTAGTGCCGGTTACGGTGTGTGAGTTCGAGTCTCATTCTGCGCACCAAAGTAAAAAGAGTTTCTTCCGAATGAGGGAGAAGCTCTTTTTAATTAATATTCAACAACATTTTTCAAATACGCATCGCTCGTCTTCAGTTTCAAATTCGATGGTGACGTGCTGAATTCCATTCTCCTGCAGGAGAAGACGGATATTTGCTTTGAGTTCAGCTAAAAGATTCATTTCGAGCGGCTTGATTAAGACTACATGAACAGTCAATACATTGTAATTTCCGTCAACAGACCAAACGTGTAAATCATGAATTTCGTTAATTCCGTTCAGTTGTTCAAGTTGTTTGGTTATCTCTTCGGGGTTTACTTCGATAGGAATGCCCTGCAGAATGATATGAAGGGTTTGGCGAATGTTTTTGTAAACATTAAACAAAACAAAAAACGCTATGCCAATTGATAAAATCGGGTCGATAATAGGAATGTTGAAAAAGTACATCACAACTGAACCCAAAAGAATAGCAATCCAACTTAACACATCTTCCATAAAATGCAACGAAACTACTTTCTCATTGATGGAACTGCCTTTTTTAAGCCGAAAAACGGCTGCACCATTCACCAAAATACCTACAATGGCAAGTACGAACATGCCCTGAACCTGTGATTTTTCAGGATGAAAAATACGAGGAATTGATTCGGATAATATAAATACACTGCCAACTACTAAGACAATTGAATTGATAATTGCACCCAACAATGAGAAACGTTTATATCCGTATGAATAAATATTGTCGGGTGTTTTACGTGTCTTTTTCTGAAAATACCAGGATAATCCAAGGGAAAGGCAGTCACCAAAATCGTGCACAGCATCCGATAAAATAGCCATACTATTGGTGAAAAAACCACCGGCAATTTCGAAAAGGGTGAAAAACAGATTTAAAAAAAATGCTGCTTTTATGTTTTTAACATCATTATGATGGTGCGTATGATCAGTATGCTCGGATGACATGGAGTTGATTTTAATATTTAACAAAATACGTTTGGAACTGTTCAATTAATTCATCTTTTTATTTTATGTTTCTTGATGAAGCACTGGATTCAAAATATTATGTATCTGATTTAATGTTAGTTTTGAACATTGATTTAGATTGAGAAATGATGGAAATGACAAAATTACTATTTTTTTTAGTTTTATTCAAATGAATATAATCATAGATAAATTTGCAATGAAATTTGGGGTTTAAAATCTCTTTATTAATTTGTTTAACGAGTTGAGTTATATTAATAATATTGTTCTTGACAAAATAATATGTACATTTGCAATAGAATAAAATACCTGATTTAATGCGTCTAAATTCCCTATCCATAATTAATTACAAAAATATCCATGAAGCGGAATTAATATTTTCGCCTAAAATCAATTGCTTTATTGGTAATAATGGAATGGGGAAAACCAATATTTTAGATGCCATTTATTTTCTTTCCTTTTGCAAGAGCCATTCCAACTCAGTTGATTCACAGAATATTCTGCACAATGCTGAATTTTGCATACTTCAAGGTAAATACAATATAGGTGAAAATGCTGAAGAAATTTATTGCGGTATGAAATATCGCCAAAAGAAACAGTTTAAAAGGAATAAAAAAGAATATGAACGCCTTTCGGATCATATTGGATTATTGCCTTTGGTACTGGTTTCGCCTGATGATGCAGAGCTTATTTCCGAAGGAAGTGAAGAACGCAGAAAGTTTGTAGATGGGGTGATTTCGCAATACAATAAAACGTATTTAAATCAACTCCTTCAGTATAATAATGCTTTGAAACAACGGAATGCTTTATTAAAATCCGAATCATCTCTCGACGACTCTGTATTAGATATATGGGAAGATCAAATGGCAATGTATGGAACTTTTATATACGAACAGCGCAAGAAATTTATTGATGAATTTGTCCCGATTTTCCAAAATTTTTATTCTTATATTTCAGATGGAAATGAGCAAATTAGTCTGTCTTACCATTCACAACACGAAGACCGAGACATAAAAACCCAAATGGTTTCGACACGTGAACGTGATTTTCTGCTTGGATATTCAACACAGGGTATTCACAAAGATGAACTTGAAATGTATCTTGATGGCTATCCAATAAAACGTGTCGGTTCACAGGGTCAAAATAAAACATATCTCATTTCGCTAAAACTTGCACAATTTGATTTTTTAAAACGTACTCATAATTTATCACCTTTGCTTCTTCTTGATGATATTTTCGACAAACTGGATTCAAATCGGGTTAAAAAAATTGTTGAATTGGTTTCGGGCGAAACCTTCGGACAAATTTTCATTACCGATACTAATCGTGAACATTTAGATTTAATTCTTCAACAATTAGGACAAGAATCTACCATCTTTCGTGTTGAAAATGGAGAAATTTCGTATTAAACTCTGACTAAACGTCAAATTTTCCATTTTATTTTCAATAAATCAGCTAAATAAATATTCCTCTTATTGCAACGGACTATTTAGAAAAAATTTCATTTTGGGAAACTTTTTCTAAAAATTAAATCATTATTATATTGATATTCAAATAAATAAAAAATAATATTGAAAACATTTTTATTTTTAGAATAAAAATTGCTGTTTGATATTGGAAATTATAAAATATTTAGCTAACATTGTAGTCCAATTTTATTACAACAAACTTTTATATATAATACTCATTATAATCACATAAAGAAAATTCTTATCGTGGAAACAAAAACTTTTACTCAAGAAGAAATTACGAGTGCAACTCTTGAATATTTTAAAGGTGACGATTTGGCAACTAAAGTTTGGTCTACTAAATATGCACTTAAAGATTCTTTTGGAAATATTTATGAGTTGACGCCGGACGATATGCATCACCGATTGGCAAGAGAAGTTGCAAGAATTGAAAGAAAATATCCAAATCCACTATCAGAAGATGAACTTTTTGAATTATTTCGGGATTTCAAATATATTGTTCCTCAAGGAAGTCCGATGACCGGAATTGGCAACAATTTTCAGGTTGCTTCGCTTTCCAATTGTTTTGTCATTGGATTTGATAGTGATTCAGATTCTTATGGAGCAATTATTAAAATAGACGAAGAACAAGTTCAGTTAATGAAGAGACGGGGCGGTGTTGGACATGATTTATCCCATATTCGTCCGAAAGGTTCACCTGTAAAAAACTCCGCACTAACGTCAACCGGTATTGTCCCATTTATGGAACGTTACTCAAATTCAACGAGGGAAGTCGCTCAGGATGGACGTCGGGGCGCATTGATGTTAAGCGTTTCTATCAAACATCCCGATTCAGAATCATTTATTGATGCAAAAATGGAATCGGGAAAGGTTACCGGTGCAAATGTGTCTGTCAAGATTCATGACGATTTTATGGAAGCAGCAATTAACAACAAACCATATACACAACAATATCCGGTATTATCAAAAGAACCATGGTACAAAATAGAGGTCGATGCAAATACTCTTTGGGGGAAAATTGTACATAATGCCTGGCAATCAGCCGAACCGGGTATTCTTTTCTGGGATACAATTATTCGTGAATCTGTACCAGATTGTTATGCCGATTTAGGTTACAAAACTGTTTCTACAAATCCTTGTGGTGAAATTCCGCTGTGTCCGTATGACAGTTGTCGTTTGATAGCAATCAATTTATATTCTTATATCATCAAACCATTCACTCCCGAAGCCGCATTCGATTTTGAATTATTTCATAAGCATGTTGGTCTTGCTCAACGTATTATGGATGATATTATTGATCTGGAAATGGAAAAAATTGATAAAATAATCGCTAAAATCGAATCGGATCCTGAAGACGACGCAATTAAAAATACCGAATATCAACTTTGGGATAAAATCAAAACTAAAACTTCCCAGGGACGCAGAACAGGAGTTGGAACTACCGGCGAAGGTGACATGTTAGCTGCCTTAGGGTTGAGATATGGAACTGACGAAGCAACTGATTTTTCTGAAAAAGTACACAAAGCTGTAGCAATTGCAGCTTATTCTTCCTCGGTAGCAATGGCGAAAGAACGTGGCGCATTTACTATTTACGACGCAAAACGTGAAGAAAATAATCCCTATATTAAGCGTTTACGTGAAGCTGCACCTCAATTATATGATGAAATGATGAAATATGGTCGTCGGAATATAGCCTGTTTGACTATAGCTCCTACCGGAACCACCAGTATCATGACTCAAACCACATCGGGTATTGAACCGGTTTTTATGCTGGTTTATACACGAAGACGTAAAGTGAATCCCAGTGATAAAAACGTTCGTGTAGATTTTGTTGACGAAAATAGTGATTCATGGGAAGAGTATACTGTTTTCCATCATAAATTTGTAACATGGATGGAAGCAAATAATTATTCTACAACAAAGAATTATAGTAAAGAAGAAATAGATGAATTGGTTGCAAAATCACCCTATTATAAAGCAACTGCCAACGATATCGACTGGTTAAAAAAAGTTCAAATGCAAGGACGTGTTCAGAAATGGGTGGACCATTCTATCAGCGTTACTATTAATTTACCGTCAGATGCCACAGAAGAATTAGTTGGTCATTTGTATGAAGAGGCCTGGCGATGTGGCTGTAAAGGGGTAACTGTCTATCGCGAGGGTTCTCGTGCAGGTGTTCTCATTGCTGTAGAAGAGAAAAAAGACGAAAAAAAGGAAGAGAAAAAAGAAAATTGTTTCTGTTACGACGAAAATCATGTTACACGTCCAAAAGAACTGGTATGCGATGTTGTACGATTCCAAAACGCTAAAGATAAATGGATTGCATTTGTTGGTTTGTATAACGGACGTCCTTATGAAATTTTTACCGGTTTGGCTGATGACGAAGAAGGAATTTTACTCCCAAAAACAGTAAATGAAGGTAGAATCATTAAAACTCTTGACGAAAATGGAACCAAACGTTATGATTTCCAATTTGTAAACAAACGCGGTTACAAAACAACTGTTGAAGGTTTATCACACAAATTCGATAAAGAATTTTGGAATTACGCCAAGTTAATCTCGGGAGTGTTACGTTACGGAATGCCTATAGATCAGGTAATTAAACTGGTTTCTGGACTTCAACTCGACAACGAATCCATTAACACATGGAAAGTCGGTGTAGAACGCGCTTTGAAGAAATACATTCCAGATGGAACTCAGATTAAAGAACAACCTTGTCCTGAATGTGGGCAAAAAGCCCTGGTTTATCAGGAAGGATGTTTAACCTGCAAAAACTGTGGTTATTCGCGTTGTGGATAGAATTATTTAAGTTTTGATAATTAAAAATGTAAATCGATTGGATGAATTATTTCGCAATTAGAATTGCTTCTTTCCGATATAAGATTTTGTTATTTGGCATATCATAAATTTCCATTATAGGACCGATTTCGGAGTAACCATTGTCTTTCACGTATTTCATTAAGGCAGGATAGACTTTTATTACGCTTATCATGATTGACATTTTACCTTTGTATGGAAATTCGGCAGTAATATATTTTTTCACAGGACAAATTTTGATGTCGTATTTTGCCTTTAACCAGAATACTTTTCCGGTATCGGCAGTTTCGAGAATACAACCTGCTTCGGAGTGGAGTTTGCTTTTTTCAACAAATCGCGGATTGTCATAATATATACCGAAACTTTTAAAAGTTTCCACATTATCATTCTTCAAATTGTAATGAAGTTTGTTAATGACAGTGCCGGTTTGGGCATAAGGACCGGTAATTTCTTGGTAAACCAGCTTTTCGCCACCTTCTTCTTTAATCTGAAAATTTACTTTAGAGAATCCGCCGTAATTGGCGAATAACAAAACAAGGCTGTAGTTTAAATATGCGTTGTAATTAATGTTTGGTATCTATCATTTATCAATCTATACCTATTTAAAGAGAATATATCTTCTGTAGAACCGTTT
>JADGPS010000082.1 GCA_017882285.1 Paludibacter sp.
CTGTTTTTTAAATATATAAAATAAAATAATGGTATAGAATTGTAATAATGACAAAAAGAAATCTAAAGTGTTAATGAACAGTTTTTAGGAAATGAAGTTAATTGACGCTGCTGAAATTTTCCAAAATCTTCAAATAAGAACTTTCAAACTTTTCTCAATGTGCTTCCAACCAGTTACTTCCTACTCCACAATCGGCAATGAGAGGAACTCTGAGTTTAATGGCTTGCTCCATTTCTTCCAATACTACTTTTCTCACTACATTGATTTCGGCTTTTGGGACGGTAAAATTCAACTCATCATGTACTTGCATAATCATTTTGGCTAGCAGATTTTCTTTTTCCAATCGTTTTTGAATATGTACCATGGCTATTTTGATAATATCGGCGGCAGTTCCCTGAATAGGAGCATTAATTGCATTTCGCTCGGCAAATCCACGCACGATACTGTTTTGCGAATTGATGTCAGGCAAAAAGCGTTTACGACCCAATAAAGTTTCAACATAGCCCATTACCTTAGCTTTTTGAATGGCATTGTCCATGTATTTCTTCACTTCGGGATAGGTGGCAAAATATCCGTCGATTAATTCTTTGGCTTCGGCACGCGGAATGCCTAATCTGTCCGACAAACCAAAAACTGAAATGCCATATATAATGCCGAAGTTAGCGGTTTTGGCTTTGCGACGCATATCTGAAGTAACTTCTTCCAATGGAATTTTATAGATTTTTGCTGCAGTTGCCGTGTGAATATCGTTTCCGCTATTGAATGCTTCGAGCATATTGGCATCGCCACTCAGATGCGCCATAATGCGAAGTTCAATTTGAGAATAGTCGACACTCAGAAACAAACAGTCCTCATCAGGAATAAAAGCTTTGCGAATTTCCTTGCCTTGAGCATCGCGAATGGGGATGTTTTGCAAATTCGGATTAGTTGAGCTAAGTCTACCAGTGGCTGCCACTGTTTGATTGTACGAAGTATGCACTTTTCCGGTAACAAGATTAATTAATTGCGGCAATGCATCAATATATGTACTCAGCAGTTTCTTCAACCCACGATAGTCCAGAATTTTTCCGATAATAGCATGTTTCGACCGGATTTTTTCCAATACATCTTCCGCTGTGGAATATTGTCCGGTTTTGGTTTTCTTAGCTTTGTCGTCCAATTTTAACCGATCAAAAAGCACTTCACCAACCTGCATGGGTGAGCTTACATTAAACTCGAAACCGGATATTTCGTGAATTTCCTTTTCCAATAATCCCATTTCTTCTGTCAGAATTACAGAACTTTGGCGCAATGCATCGCTGTCGATCCGAACGCCGGTTCGTTCCATAATAGCCAAAACCCTCATTAATGGCATTTCTATTTCGTAGAAAAGATTTTCGAGTCCGTTTTCTTTCAGTTCTTTTTCCAAAATTTGTTTTAACCGGAAAGTTACGTCGGCATCTTCGGCGGCATAATCGCACAGTTTCTGAATATCAACCGTACGAATGTCAGCCTGATTTTTTCCTTTAGCTCCAACCAAATCTTCATAATGAATGGTGCGATATTTCAGGTAAATCTCTGCCAGATAATCCATTCCGTGCCGCAACTCGGGTTGAACAAGGTAATGAGCAATCATGGTATCGAAAAGTTTTCCTTTTAATTCAATTCCGTATTGTGCGAGCATTAGCAAGTCAAATTTGATATTCTGACCGATCTTCTCAATCTGATCGTTTTCGAAAATTGCTTTAAACTCTCGCAGAACTTCCTTTGCTTCCTTTTTATCAATGGGAAGTGAAACATAATACGCTACGCCCACAGTAAAACTGAACGAAAGTCCCACTAAATCTGAAGTAAACATATCAAGTCCGGTTGTTTCGGTATCGAAACAAATGGAGTGTTGAAAAAAGAGTTTGGAGATTAAATCCGAACGTTTGATTTTTGTGTCAACAAGAATATATTTATGCGGAGTTTCATTTATCGTTCTCATTCCGGTGAAATTTTCATCCGGCACTTGAATCTCTTGTATAACAGTTGGTTCAGTAACTTCTTCTTCAACTTCATCAAATAAAGACATTTGTCCCGTTTGTTTTTTCGGTTTGGCAAGAGTAATAGCTTGCAGCGGTTGGTCTGGCGGAAGCGAAGTAAATGGATTAGTACCCATTTTGGCTGACATTGTCCTGAATTCCAACTCGTCGAACAATGCACGCAGTTGGGGTTCGTTTCTTGGTTCAATTTCAAGACTTTTTTCGTCAAAATCAACAGGAACATCAATTTTAATGGTTGCCAGAAACCGCGAGAAAATGATTTGTTCTTTATTTTCTTCTATTTTAGTTTTCAATGCACCTTTTAATTCGTCAGTGCGGGAAAGCAAAGAGTCTATGCTGCCGAATTCTTTCAGCAATTTTACGGCTGTTTTTTCACCAACACCGGGGCAACCGGGAATATTGTCGGAAGCATCGCCCATTAGACCCAATAAATCAATCACTTGATCATGGCTGTCGAGTTCGTATTTAGCTTTCACTTCATCCGGTCCCATAATTTCGAAACCACCGGTGTGTCTTGGTCGATACATAAAAATGTGATCAGAAACTAACTGTCCATAATCTTTATCGGGTGTAAGCATAAACACTTCAAAACCTGCTTGTTCTGCTTTTTTTGCCATAGTTCCAATCACATCGTCGGCTTCGTAACCGGCAACTTCGAGTACCGGAATATTGTATGCTTTTACCAGATTTTTGATAATGGGCACAGCCAGCCGAATATCTTCGGGAGTTGCTTCACGTTGGGCTTTGTATTTTTCGAACGCTTCGTGACGGAAAGTTTTTCCTTTTGGGTCGAAAGCAACCGCAATGTGTGTAGGTTTTTCGCGTTTTAGCACATCTTCGAGCGTGTTAACAAAGCCAAAAATAGCGGAAGTATTTAATCCTTTTGAATTTACACGCGGATTCCGGATAAATGCATAATAAGCGCGGTATATGATGGCGTAAGCATCGATTAGAAAGAGTTTTTTCATGAATATTTCAAGTGATTTTAAATGCTAAATGGTGATAAAAAACAAATTAACCAGAGAAACTATTTAATCACAAATTTGTATTTGACTGTAAAAGTAATTAAAAAAAACACAGAAATAAATACAATGAGTTAAACAAACGACAAATTTGTTTACTTTTGCAGTACATAACTTTATGAGCATTCAAATGAGTTTTATCGAAACAATTAAAAGGACGATTCTTAGCGAAATGCAACTGTTTGAAAAAACATTTGTTGAATCGCTGAGTACCGATAATCCATTGCTGTTGAGTGTAAATGATTATGTGCTTCAAAAAAGCGGCAAGCAACTTCGACCTATGTTGGTTATTTTAGCAGCCAAAATGTGCGGTGAGGTCAACCAAACCACCCTTGATGGAGCCCTGTCGCTCGAACTTTTACATACTGCCAGTTTGATACACGACGATGTGGTGGATGATACCCTGGAACGTCGGGGAAAACCTTCGGTAAATGCACGTTGGACTAATAAAATAGCCATTCTTTCGGGCGATTATATTTTGTCAAAATCACTTGGTTGTGCAGCACGAACAAATAATCTTCCGATTTTAAAGGCTATGGCCAATATTGGCATGCACCTTTCAGACGGTGAATTACTTCAGTTGGTAAATGCGAAATTTTCAGAAACGGCTGAGGCAAATTATCTGACAATCATTCGCAAAAAAACCGCATTATTGTTCGCCACTTGTACAGAAGTAGGTGGTTTGTCGGTAGACGCTGACGAAGATGCACTCGAACATTTACGCAATTTTGGAGAATATCTTGGAATTTGTTTTCAGATAAAAGATGACATTTTTGATTATTCCGAGAACATACAAATTGGCAAACCAACCGGAAATGACATACGTGATGGGAAAGTGACTCTACCACTTATCTATGCAGTAATGAATTCAACCGGAACTGAAAAAGAACAAGTGCTTACCTGGCTCGCAACCAAAGATTTCACCACTGAAAATATTCATGCGATAACCCTTTTTACACATAAAAACGGAGGCGTTTCGTATGCCTTGGCACAAATGGAAGCTTTCAAAAATAAAGCCATCGAAGAACTCAATGGCTTTGCTGACAGCGATGTAAAGAAATCACTTATTTTGTGTGCAGAATATGCTGCATCGAGAGATTACTAGACCCCCAACCCCTAAAGGGGAGTTTAAAAAGCTTTTTTGGTATTCAAAATTAGAAATACTTCACTTCTTTTCCTTCGATTGAACTGAGCAAATTATTAGCCAACCGACTTTCCACAAACCGATTAATTTCCAAATTCTGAAGAGTTCCTATATTTTCCATTGCTCTTAAATTACTAATTTAGAATCGTCTGCTTAACAGAAAACCTTTTTGTTTCGCCAATTTTGAAGACAGATTGTTTTACATTGGAATTTATTCCAATTCAATCATCCCAATGCAATGGTTGAAAAATAATTTTATGTATATTTGCAAATCAAACAAATAACACAACAAAAATCAGACAGTAAGACAATTTTCAACATATTAAAATAGCATGCTAGCTATTGTGCACATTAGAAACCTGAGGAATTTAATTATTATGGAAGAAAAAATAGAGAATTCTGAAAAGATTGTTCAATTTTGGAAGGAATCATCCAACCAAAATTATGAAACAATGCACCATTTAATGCAGTCGAAAGATTATAATTGGGCATTGTTTCTAGGTCATTTGGTAATTGAGAAACTGCTCAAAGCGCATTATGTGAAAAAACATCAGAAACACTCCCTTTTCACACATGATTTGTTGCGTTTAACACAAAAGATAGAACTCGTTCTAACTGAAGAACAAGAAGAATGGTTAGACGAAATATCAACATTCAATTTGAATACCCGCTACGATAATTACAAACAAGAATTTAGAAATCGTTGTACATTAGAATTTACGACCCATTGGATAAAAAATATTGAAACTTTACGATTATGGTTAATCAATCAATTATAGAAACAGTCGAACGGTTTGCAAAGCTGATACCATCAAATTTGAAGGTTAAAAAGGCATACCTTTTTGGTTCGTATGCTAAAGGCAACGAACGCGAAGAAAGTGATATTGATATTGCCATTGTATTGGGCAATATGACTGATTTTTTTGACACACAAATGCAATTGATGAGAATCAGGCGAAAAGTTGATTTACGCATTGAGCCGCATCCAATCAGCGAAACGGATTTTATTGATTCAAATCCGTTTGCTTATGAAATTCAAAGAACAGGAATAGAAATTAAATAATGTACAGACGTCCTACATGGCGTCTCAAAAAGAAACAGAAATAAAACAATTTTCAACATACTAAAATAGCATTCTGCTATTGTTCGCGCATCCGAAAACCATAGAAATAAATTTCAACTGATAATACCATGCCTGAAATATCCAGATTTTACGGATTAATAATACTAATGAACTTTAAAGACCATAATCCACCGCATTTTCATGTATGGTATGGTGATTTTAAAGCTATTGTAACCATAGATGATGGAATTGTAAAAGGAGAAATGCCACAACGTGCAATAAAAATGATATTTGATTGGTTAGAAATTCACAGAGAAGAATTGCTTCTTGACTGGAGTTTAGCTCAAAAAGGAGATGAACTATTTAAAATCGAACCTTTAAAATAAAACACTATGTTTTTAGAAATAACTCAGGCCAGTTATATCAATGATTTCAAATTATTATTGAAGTTCAATGATGGTACTGAAATGACTGTAGATTTAGAAAATGAATTGAAGGGTAGTGTTTTTACTCCATTAAAAGACAAAAACAAATTCAAGAAATTTTCTATTGTCTTCAATACCATCGAATGGGAAAACGGTGCCGATTTTGCACCGGAATATCTATACGAGTTAGCAAAGTTCCAACATCAAATTGCCAGCGAGCCAACCAATGAATATGGAATAAATAAACAGCCCTGATTAAACGAAAAATACAATAAAAGATATAAAACATAACTTTCTATAGAACAACGAAACAGATAATAAAACAATTTTCAACATATTAAAATAGCATTTTAGCTATTGTTCGCACACCCTGAAACCTCGGAAATTTCAATCACCGCGAGCGCAAACAGATTCAATGAGCAAAATGCTCACGCCAACCGGCGTGGGCTTTTGACTTACTGTTTGCGCGCGGCCGTCCGAGGGCCGAGGGTGTGGGTAAGGATTTAGTCCACGCTTTTTTTGTGGGCAAATCTTACCTGAATAATGGCTGAGAGCGCAAGCTGAAGCCATGATAGAACCACTAATACCTCTTCTTTTTTTATTTTTCCTTCAACTTCTTTTTCATTTCAATGCTATCAGGTGCAAGCACGCTGACAGAATCAACGTATCCTCTTGCAAAATCCTTTCGTCGTCCGCAAGACACGAAAGCGTTTTTGTAACTAATCTTCATCTGACTAATCAGCTAAACGTTCAAAGGTGCTGCATACGCTTTGAAATTAGGGATGCAAACCCAAACTATTTTTTCAAAAGCTACACAACTATTTAAAATTGAATACTATGCCAAAGATTTACGATAATATAAACTACCATCTGACACAAGGTCTAAATGATACTCTGGACGTTTCACAACGTACAGATTTTTGTGTTGGCTATTTCAACCTACGTGGATGGAAAGAAGTGGCTGATAAAATTGATGCTTTATCTGGTTCAATGGTTGTGGAGGGACAGGATGATTTTCATCGGATATGTAGGCTTTTGGTAGGAATGCAAAAATTGCCGATTGATATTTTGCGCGACTATTATAGAACTGACGAAGAGCCAGTAATGGACCAAAGTGAAGCTGTAAAACTTAAAAAACGGTTGGCACAGGAATTTAAAGACCAGTTGACCATTGGCACACCCACAGAGGCTGATGAAAGGGCTTTGCGCAAATTAAGTCAACAACTGAAAGACAAAAAAGTTACCGTTAAACTCCATTTACGTTATCAATTACATGCAAAACTCTATTTGGCTTACAGCACAGATAAACGGGTGCCGATTGTTGGTTTTTTGGGAAGCAGCAACTTGACTTTTGCAGGATTGGCACATCAAGGCGAGTTAAATATTGATGTGTTGGAGCAAGATGCGGCAAATAAATTGTCAGTTTGGTTCGATGATAGGTGGAATGATCGTTGGTGTATTGATATTACAGAAGAACTGATTGAAATTATAGATACCAGTTGGGCTGCCGACCGTTTGATTGAGCCTTATCATATTTACCTGAAAATGGCTTACCACCTTTCACAAGAAGCAAGAGCGGGATTAAGTGAATTTAAAATCCCTGTTGCTTTTCGCAAGGAACTTTTGCCTTTTCAGCAAGCTGCCGTATTGATAGCTGCTAAAAAGCTGAATAGCCGCGAAGGCGTATTCATTGGCGATGTAGTTGGATTGGGCAAAACCATTACAGCCTGTGCTTTAGCGAAGATTTTTGAAGAAGATTTTTTCTATTCCACATTGGTTATTTGTCCGCCCAACCTGAAAACCATGTGGAAAAGTTATATTGACCGATATGATTTGAAAGCAAATGTGATTTCTATTGGTCAAGTTCAAAAGGAGTTACCTACTTTACGGCGTTTCAAGTTGGTAATTATTGACGAAAGTCACAATTTACGCAATGATCAGGGAAGCCGATACCGTTCCATAAAATCATATCTCGACGAAAACGATAGCAAAGTCATACTACTTTCGGCCACACCTTACAATAAATCCTATATTGATTTGTCCAATCAGCTTCGGTTGTTTGTGCCCGACGATAAAGATTTGGGAATTTGCCCGGAAAATTATATCAACCACATTGGTGGTCAAGTTCAATTTTCGGCACAACACAACGACACATTTATTCGCAGTATAAAAGCTTTTGAAAGAAGTCATTATGCTGACGATTGGCGAGAACTGATGCGCCTTTATTTAGTGCGTCGTACCCGAAGCTTTATAAAAGCAAACTACACTGAATTTGATGCCGAAAAGAATCGAAGTTTCTTGACTTTTGCCGATGGAACACGTTCGTATTTCCCCGACAGAATACCAAAAAAGGTAGAATTTGACTTCGACCCCAATAACCCTAAAGATCAATATGCGCAATTATATTCGCAAGAAATAATTGATACCATGAACGGATTGAGCTTACCTCGCTATGGATTAGGTAATTATATAATGGCTACTCCACCCATAAAACCAACCAAGGAGGAAGATTTAATCATTGCCAATTTGTCGCGCGCCGGAAAACGTTTGATGGGATTTTGCAGAACCAATCTCTTTAAACGACTGGAAAGCAGCGGATTTTCTTTTCTGATTTCGCTCAGTAGGCACATTTTGCGAAACTATGTGTTTTTGTACGCCATTCAGAATAATTTGCCATTACCAATAGGGAAAAATATCACCCATAATTTGGACGATTTTTTGGAAGATACCGACACAGATGGTGATGACGAACAAGAAAATATCATCAATTTCATTCTTGACGAAAACGCCTATTTGGATAGAGCAGCAAAGGTTTACGACTTATACAACAGCAAAAGATTCAAAACCAAATTCGATTGGATAAGAAGCGACTTGTTCAAACCGTCACTTCGAAAACATTTAACGGTTGATAGTGCAGAAATAATCAAAATTCTGGCTAGAGGAGAAAATTGGAATGTGGCTGAAGACCGAAAACTCAATGCGCTGCACAAACTTTTATTTGAAAAACACAAACACGAAAAAGTACTGGTTTTTACTCAATTTGCCGATACAGCTAATTATTTGTCAGAACATTTAAAAGAACGTAAACTCAAAGGAATTGAGTCTGTTACTGGCGGAAATGAAAATCCTACTGCTGTGGCGTATCGGTTTAGTCCCGAAAGTAATAAAATTGCACCCAAAAGTGATGATATCAGGGTATTAATTTCAACAGATGTATTAAGTGAAGGACAAAATTTGCAAGATGCTCATATTGTGTTGAATTACGATTTGCCTTGGGCAATTATCCGACTTATTCAACGTGCAGGACGTGTTGACCGTATTGGGCAGAAAGCTGACCAAATTTTATGTTATTCGTTTTTGCCCGAAGATGGCATTGAGCAAATCATAAATCTACGGCGAAGACTTACCAATCGTATCCGGCAAAATGCTGAAGTGGTAGGCTCTGATGAAGTGTTTTTTGATGGCGACCCCATTAATGTGGAAGATTTGTACAACGAAAAATCGGGTATGCTGGATGACGAAGATGGCGATGGCGAAGTTGATTTGGCTTCGTATGCTTTCCAGATTTGGAAGAATGCCACTGATGAAAATCCTGAATTGAAGAAAACAATTCCCAATCTTCCCAATGTGATTTATGCAACCAAACAGAATATTATTTCTCCCGAAAAAGAAGGTGTAATTGTTTATACCCGTACTTCAGACGAAAACGACATTTTGGCTTGGATTGATACCAAAGGCGACATTATTACCCAATCGCAACTTACCATTCTGAAAGCAGCCGCTTGTAATGCAGCCGAAAAACCACTCGAAAAACTGACTGAACATCATCAATTGGTGAAAAAAGGAATGGTGCATATCCACGAAGGTGAAAAAAATACCGGTGGAACTCTTGGAAAGAAAACAGGTGTGAAATACCGTGTTTATATGCGCTTAGACCGCTATTGCAAAGAATACGAAAACACTCTTTTTGTGAATGATGCCTTGAAAAAAGCAATAGATGATATTTTCAAATATCCATTTAAAGAATTTGCACGCGAAACATTAAATCGGCAATTAAAATCCGGCATTTCGGATGATGACTTGGTGGATTTGGTGGTTTCTTTGCGCGAAGAAGACAAACTTTGTATTATAAATATTGATGAAATAATAAATCGTGAACCTCAAATAATCTGCTCGTTGGGCTTAAAAAACAGTTGACATGAGTTTATCAAAACAAGAATTTTCGGCATATATCAGACTGTTCCAGTTTCGGGAACTTTTTATCGACATGGGTTGGAACAATGATAGAACCTCTCAACCAATTACAGTAGATAACAGTACTTTTACTGTTCAATCTGTTGCCGAAAAAAGCGGTTTCAAAATGTTGGTATGTCAACCTAACGCTGATGGATTAATCCCTGATTCCAACACCCGTAAAAAGATAGAAAACAAGGTTGCAAAACTTTTTCACGAACACTTGATCATTTTTGTTGATGCCAAAAAGCAAGAACAAATCTGGCAATTGGTAGTCAGACAATCGGGCAAACCCACCAAACTTACTGAAACACGTTACCACATATCACAAAATCCTGAATTACTTTACCAACGGGCAGCGGGCATTTTCTTTGAAATGGCAGAAGAAGATTACATTACCATTGTTGATGTGAAGCAGCGAATGACTGAAAATTTCCATGCCAATGCTGAGAAAATAACTAAAAAGTTTTACGAAGGATTTAAAAAGGAACATACTTCGTTTTTGAGTTTTATAAAAGGTATTGACGAAAAGGCTAACAAAGAATGGTATGCCTCGTTGATGCTTAACCGGTTGATGTTTTGTTATTTCATTCAGAAAAAAGGATTCTTGGACAATAATAAAAATTATTTGCGCGAAAAACTTTCAAGTTGTGCCGAGAAAAGAGGTAAAAATAAATTCTATTCATTCTACCGCGATTTCCTGTTATTGCTTTTTCATCAGGGATTGAATGATGCCAGACAAACACCTGAAGTAAAAAAAGAGATTGGACAAATACCCTATCTCAATGGCGGTTTGTTTGACGAGCACGAATTAGAAAAGATGTATCAACATATTGATATTGACGACAAAGCATTTGAACGTATTTTCGACTTTTTCGACCAATACGAATGGCATCTCGATACACGGATAACAGCATCGGGCAAAGATATTAATCCCGATGTAATTGGTTATATTTTCGAAAAGTATATCAATGAAAGGGCTCAAATGGGCGCCTATTACACCAAAGAAGATATTACCGAATATATTGGAAAAAATTGTATTATTCCTTTTCTGTTAGATGAAACCAAGCGACATTATTCAAAATCTTTTGTTCCGGAAGGAGAAATCTGGAAGATGGTTCAACAAAGTGGCGATCGTTATATTTACGACGCTGTAAAATATGGAATTAACGACCAAAATACTTTATGGACTGACTTGCCGGAAGATGTACAAGCGGGAATAAATCCGGATCAGGATGATTTGGTAGGTAAACGCGCATCGTGGAATAAACCAGCACCGACTGATATTGCCCTGCCAACAGAGATTTACAGGGAATTGATTGACCGCCGGAAACGGTACGCCGAAGTAAAAACAAAAATTGAGAATGGTGAAATTACTGCTATCAATGATTTTATAACCTATAATCTCAATATCCGCCAGTTTGCTATCGATGTAATTGAAAATACGAATGATGCTGACTTTCTGCGTCATTTCTACAAAGCGTTGGTAAATATGACCTTGCTCGACCCAACGTGTGGTTCAGGAGCTTTCTTGTTTGCGGCACTCAATATTCTGGAAGAACTGTACGAAGCCAGTTTGCTGCGGATGCGTAACTTTACCGAAGACGAAGACCGGCTAAACAATGCTGAAAAGACAAGTTTTTCCAATAAATACCAATTCTTTCGTGATACATTAGCCGAAACACAAAACGAACATCACCCAAACCTCTGTTACTTTATTTACAAAACCATTATTCTGCGCAACCTTTATGGTGTGGACATAATGAACGAAGCAGTGGAAATTGCCAAGCTTCGTTTGTTCCTGAAATTGGTAGCTACGGTGGAAGTTGATTTCAGAAAACCCAATATGGGGTTGGAACCACTGCCCGATATTGATTTTAATATACGTGCCGGAAATACCTTGGTGGGTTTTGCGAACCTAAACGATGTAATTAAAGCAGTCAACGAAAAAGACCAAACCGGACAAATGGGATTAGTTTTTGATGATGAACTGGAAATAATAAACACCATTAAAAATCAAGCTGATGACCTTGCTCGTGTATTCAGATCTTTTAAAAGTGCCCAATTAGAAGAGGATTTAAGCTCTTTAAAAGAAGCAAAAGACAAGTTGTTAAGTTATCAAAGTAATTTGAATGAAATATTAAATGAATATCTGGCTTTCACTTATGGTGTTGACAAAAAGTCAAATAAAAATCAGTATGACAAATGGTTAGAAACACATCAACCGTTTCATTGGTTTGCAGAATTCTATGAAATAATTAACGATAATGGTGGTTTTGATGTTATTATTGGAAATCCACCCTATGTAGAATACTCATCGACTAAATTTCCTTATAGAATTAATGAAATTACATATAAAACATTTCCAAGTAGAAACCTTTATTCATTGGTTTTTGAAAGAGCAAAATCGCATTTAAAAACGGGTTCAAGAATTGGAATGATTGTCCAAATTAGTTCGATATCAACTCCTGGAATGGAGACAATGGTAAAAGAAATAAAACGAAATGTAAGTAAAAATTGGCTCTCAAATTTTGCAACTCGACCAGCTTATTTGTTTGATGGTGTTACCATGAACTTAACAATCATAGTTTCAGAAGTTTTAAAGTGCAAAAAACACATAGAACCTTTCAATTATACATCAAATTATTTGAGATGGAATCCAGTTTACCGAGAGTATTTATTTCAATATATCCCCTTTACAAAAGTTGATAATGACAAATTAATATTTGAGTTTGCAATACCAAAATTAAAATTTGGGTCTGAAAATCAGATTATTTCTAAACTAATTGAACAGAAAAAATTATTATATCAATACTTACAATAGTTCGGTAAAAAATAATTAGCATTTAAGTGGCGATAGTTCCGTATAAGAGTAGCTCTTTGACATTTTGGTTATTTTTGAGTAAGTATGGTT
>JADGPS010000083.1 GCA_017882285.1 Paludibacter sp.
CTTTAACTCTTTATCAAAACCAATTTTATGAAGCAATCCGTTGTTAATTTCCGCGTCCCAGTTTTCGAGATAATATTGCATCCATTTAATAAAAAATTCAGGTGTTTTGCCTGTTGGCAATGCCACAACTCCACCCGGGTTAAGTGCTACCCATTCCAAAAAACGTAAAGCTGTTAATTGTCCTAAATTGATATAATTATCAACTTCTATAGTTTTAATTTTCTCGTCTGTTTTGTTTACTTTCGAGTTTTTGAATTGTTTCTCGAAAAAAGCCTCTACTTTGCTTCCGACGTTGTACGTTCGATTTTCCATATTATATTATTTTTTGATTGAAATATTGTTCTGAATTTTTATAATCAGCTTTATTTTGGTTGATAAGATCTTATTTCGCTGAAATGACTAAAGATATTACTTTTTGCGTTTCATCGTAATGACTTTCAATACTTTGTAATAATTTGAATTGAGTTTTGGAGCATTTCAGATTGTGTGCTATTATTTCTTTTGAATTAATTACGTCAAAGGTATATTAAATTATTGATTTTATTGGTGAAAATAAGAACAAAAAACCACTGTAAAATAATTTCTCCGAAACACATTCATTTGATTAAAGTTGGATAGTTGTTTTATAATTTAATACCTTTGCAGGAACAAAATAGAACAAAACACATGAAAAGATTAGTAATACTTACCGGTGCGGGAATGAGTGCCGAAAGTGGTATCAATACCTTCCGGGATACAGGCGGATTATGGGAAAAATATAAAATTGACGATGTGGCAACGCCTAATGCATGGAGACGAGATCCAGCACTGGTGCTCGATTTTTATAATCAACGAAGAAAGCAACTTCTCAATGTTGCTCCGAATGAAGGACATTTTGCTGTGGCAGAGATGGAGAAACATTTTGATGTGCAGGTTATTACCCAAAATGTGGACAATTTGCACGAACGGGCAGGAAGCACAAACGTTTTACATCTACATGGCGAATTAATGAAAGTGCGTTCAACCGGATCAGAACAGGAAGTGTTTGAAGTTTTACCCGATAAGATAGAAGTAAATTTAGGCGATATGTGCCCGAAAGGGTTTCAACTCCGCCCGCATATCGTTTGGTTTGGAGAAGCAGTTCCTGAAATTGAAAAAGCTATCAGCACAACCGAAACTGCTGATATTTTGGTGGTTATCGGCAGCTCTTTGCAGGTTTATCCTGCAGCAGGATTAATTCATCATACCAAACCAGGAATTCCCATTTATTTGATTGACCCACACGAAATTGACCATCTGCCATCGCATGTAACCGTAATTCAGAAAGGAGCAAGTGAGGGAATGAAGGAGTTGAAGAAAAATTTATTGGCAGGATGATTATCATTATAAAAACATCAATATATTTGCAAAAATATGATTAGTAGTTACCAAATATATCGACCCAATACGGGATATATTACCTGAACGGTAAACACATATAAAACTCACTTACAATGCTTTAAATACACGATGATTATTTAATAAGTTGATAAACACAAAAAATGATTTTAGAGAAAAACATACTCAATTATATAAACAGTAAGGCTACTTACGAATTTGATCCATATTACATTTACGACAGTCAGAAAATAAAAGATAAATGTCGGATGTTTCAGAATATTGCGTACGAGAATAAATCAATTCATTTTGCCTCTATGGCCAATATTAATCCTCAATTTCTCGAAATTGTTAAGGCTGAGAAGATGAATATATTTGTAAATTCTCTGTTGCATTTAGAAGCAGTTTACAAAGTTGGATTTAGAGACCGGGAAATAATTTTTACTTCATCCGCTCTTTCAGAAAAGATGATGAAACGGATTGAAAGTTATGGAGCTCAGGTAAACCTCGATTCACCAAATCAGCTTAAATTGTGGTCGAAATTATTTCCTGATAAATCGGTGGGAATCCGCTGTAATATAGGAGATAAAGTTACGCCCTATTCCACACATGCAGGCGTTTTTTTAGGCAAAGACAGCCGGTTGGGATTTACAACAGATGAAATTGAACAAATCGCTGACCGATCGAATATAAAAGGGTTGCATTTATATGTGGGTACCGATATTTTTGATATCAATTATTTTATTAATTGCTATCAGGAGCTGATCAAAATTGCTGTCGATTTTCCGAATCTCGAATATCTGAATCTGGGTGGTGGTTTTGGGATTTCAGAAAAGGGTGAAAAGCAGTTTGATTTTTCGGAATACAACATTCTGGTAACAAAATTAATGAATGAGGTATCAAGTCAAAAAGGCAGAAGTATAAAGCTAATTTTAGAACCCGGCAGAATAATTGGAGGCGATGCAGGGTATTTTGTTTGTAATGTTACCGATATTAAAAACAGACCCCATAAAAGATTAGTTGGGGTGAATGCTTCTACCGTACAGTTTTCCAGACCTTTGCTTTATCCTGATACTGCAAACCATCCGGTAATAATTATCAGAGATGGCGTTCAATTGATTTCGAACGAAACCCACGCAACGACAATTTATGGGTGTTCAACTTATTCACGGGATATTTTTTCGAATAAAGCAGCTTTGCCCGATGTTAAGATGGGTGATATTATTGTTTTTGTTAATGCAGGCTCCTATGCGGCATCATCTCATATGTTATTTCTTGGTTTCCCGAAACCTAATGAATATTTTATATGATAGCAGAACTTATTGAAGGCAAGTCGGCATATAAAACTTTCGCGAAAGTAAGTGCCGATGTTTATATAGGGAATAAATATTTCAGAGGAACTGAGGGCAGTATTGAGAATCTGATATTGAACTCCGATAGCGCTTTCAAACAGCATGCGTCTGTCAAAATGTTTGTAGTGCGGGATGGAAACAATCTGGTCGCTCGCTTTGCACTTATTCAGGAACATCGATTATCCGATTATATTCAGGTTGCTTTTTTTGAGGCACAAAAAGGCTTAGGTGATATTTTTTCGTTGATAAAAAATGAAATTTATACCCATTTTCCTCAAAGCAAAAAAGTGGTTGTAGGGTTAAATGGACATTTAAACTATGGTGCCGGAATTTTAATGAATCGATTCGACGAAGTTCCATTGTTCGGACTACCTTATAATCCTGACTATTACGCTGATTATTTTAAGGATCTTCATTGCCGTAAAATGGTCACTTTTCGTTTTAGTATGGAAGTGTATAAAACCTGGGCTCACTCTTATTCTTTAAAAAGAGAATTGAAAGGACTTAGTGTTCGGTTCATGAACAAGCATAATATTAAAGAAGAAAGTGCTATTTATACTCAGCTTAACAATCAAGCATTTATAAACCATCCTTATTGGGCAAACCGTGATAGAGAAGAAGATTTGGAACTGTTTAATCCTTTTCGATTTTTGCTGGACAACGAGAATTTAGTTTTTGCTGAGATAAATGGTACTCCTGTTGGATTTTTTTTATGGTATCCGGATTTCAATCAATTGGTTTCGACCCAACACGATTTGAATATTTTCGATCTGATCAAATACAGGCTCGGAACAAAGCCGGACACATTTCGCTTTACAGAAATCGGGATTATTCCGGAATATCAACGCAGTCCGGTTGCGTTGGCATTATTAAGCAAAGTACTTCCGGTTGTTCTCGAAAAAGGCTATAAATATTGTGAAGGCGGATTCATTTTTGAAGAAAACCTGACTTCAATGGCTTTTGTGAAGCGCTTATTAGAGCGTAGTTTTGGGGAAAAACCTGAAATTTATCGTCAGTATGCCACATTTGAAACTACACTCTGATGGTGGAGTTTAAACACATAGAAAAGTCGACCCAACTTCCCGAAGAATGGGATAAGCTGGCAGTTAATTATTTTCAGCAGCGGAAATTTCTGATACATACCGAAAAACACAATCCCTGCCAACAACGATATTATATGTGTATTGTAGATGGAGAAGCTGTTTCCGCCGCCATTGTATATTCGTTAAGGCTCGATATCTTTACATATCTCAATATTAAAAGTCCATTAAAGATGAACATTGTGGGAATTCCTTGTTCTGTGTCCAGTCAGGGAATTTTCGGGAAAAAGGATTATATCGAAGTTTTAAAAAACCATATTTATAAAGTAGAAAAAGGTTTAGTACTTATCCTAAACCTGGAAGAAAAACCGTTGGACAGTTCCCGCGCTTTTGGAAATACCCTGCCAACAATAATATTGTCAAATCAATTCCCGGAATGGAGTGATTATATAGCATCGCTTCGTACTGGCTACAGAAGAAGGATAAAAAAAATTAATCAGTTAAATGCCAATTTGCGATTTGAGAAAATTCCCTGTTCTGCTTTTAACAAAGAAATGTACAACCAGTATCTGGAAGTATATAATAGGAGTAGTGGCAAGCTTGAAAAACTCAGCTTCGATTTTTTCAAAAATCTTCCTCCTGAATTTGTTCTGACTGTTTGTTTCAATAACAAAACAATTATTGGTTGGAATTTTGCACTTCACGATCAAAACATCTACTATTTTTTCCTGGGAGGAATCGATTATAAACAAAATAGAACGTATAATACTTATTTAAGACTACTTTCGCAACTTATACGGGATGGAATAGAATGCAAATCGAAGATTATTGAATTGGGACAAACGGCTGAAATTGCAAAAATGCGAATGGGCGGAAAACCTAAAATACTTTATATGGAAGCTCACCACAGCAATGGGTTGATGAATAAATTATTGAAAATGAGCAGTCCATTGCTGGAATACAAACGGAAACTTGAAAATACGAATGCAATAAAGGAGGAAAAAACATGAAAATACTAATGGTGCGACCAAAACCATCTGCAGAAACCATAGGTTTGCAACATATGATGATAGTTGAGCCTTTGGAACTTGAGACTTTGTATGCCTTAAAACGTGATTCCGACTCGGCTGTGATTGTAGATATGATTCTTGAAAAAAGATCATTCGAATCGTTTGTCCTTGAACATAAACCGGATGTGCTATGTGTTACCGGATATATTACCAACGTTTCAACTATCATTTCGTATTGCCAATCTGCTAAGAAAATATCGAACAATATAGTAACCATAGTCGGTGGCGTGCATTGCGAAGTTTGCCCCGAAAATTTTGAAAACGAAGCCATTGATTATCGCGTTGTCCGGAATGCAGCCGTTATATTTACTGATTTGCTCAACCACATTGAGAATAAAACAGACCTGCCCAAGGGTGTATTTTGCAAAGAAGATACGCTTGAAAATACCACACTTCCTGCTTTTGATTTTCGCGTTCCTTTCCCTGACAGAAAGTCGGTTGCACGATACAGAAACAAGTATTTTTATGTTTTTCACGAAAAAGTTGCGCTTTTAAAAACATCGTTTGGCTGCCCTTACCAATGCTCTTTCTGTTTCTGCCGTATTATAACAAATAAACTGTATTCCCAAAGGCCTTTGGACGAAGTCATTCAGGAACTCGAACAAATTGAAGAAATAGAAATCTACATCGTTGACGATGATTTTTTAGTTGACAAAAAATGGTTGCAAGCGTTCATTTTCGAGTTAAAGAAGCGCAATATTGTTAAGCATTTTTTAGTATATGGCCGGGCTGACTTTATTGCTGAAAATCCGGAAATGATGAAGGAACTTGCAGAAATAGGATTGAAAACGGTAATTGTAGGTTTCGAAAGTTTTTCGGATACCGAATTGGATAAGTACAACAAAAAAACCTCTGTCGCCATGTACAAAGATACCATGGCTGTTCTTCATCGTGAAAAGATAGATGTTTTTGCTACCATTATTATTCCTCCCGAATGGGATAAAAATGACTTTAAGAACATGGTGAAAGTAATAAAATCGCTGGGTATCCATTTTGTAAACCTGCAGCCCTTAACGCCACTTCCCAAAACCGGTGTCAGCTATCCTGAAGATCAGATTATAATTGATAAGTACGAATATGAAAAATGGGACTTAGCACATATTTCAGTTCAACCGGAGAAGTTATCGGTTCCTGAGTTCTACAAGGAAATAATGAAGGCCTACAATGCTGTTTTATATAGACCGAATGTTTTATGGAAATTCATCACAACGTACCGTCCGCTAATGCTTCTAAAAATGCTTATAGGAACTTACAGAGTATCGAAGCAGTATAAAAACAAAATTAAAGAAGCCGAAAAACATGCCTAAAATTCTTTTTATACAACCCACACAGTATGCCGAAAACGGAAAGCTGTGCAAACAGACGAAAATTAATCTTCCGGGATTGGCTTTTCCGTTATTAGCTGCCTATACTCCGTCACATTGGGATGTGGAATTGCTTATCGAAGTTGTTGACGAAATTAATTTTGACACCGAAGCCGATATTGTTGCCATTGGTACCATGGGACATGCCACTTTTCGTGGATTAGAAATTGCTGCTGAATTTAAAAAACGTGGAAAAATAGTTGTAATGGGCGGATATATGGCATCCATTGCTTACAAGGAAGCCATGAAACATGTTGATTCGGTTGTAATTGGGGACGCAGAAATTTCTTATCCAAAAATGTTACAGGATTATGAGGAAACCGGCACAGTTAAACAACTGTACAATTATCCTATTCAGGAATTGAAGAATCTTCCTGTTCCCAGATACGAATTACTCACCCAAAAGAAAATCGGATCCATGTTGCCGGTTCAGGCTGGTCGTGGTTGTACATTCACTTGTTCATTCTGCTCCATAGCGTGCCTGTACGAAGGAAAGTATCTATTCCGTCCGGTTGATGAAGTAATCCGCGACATTCAGGAAGTAAAACGGTTGGGATTTAATCGTTTCTATCTGATTGACGACAATATTGTTTCAAATCCGAAATATCTGAGAGAGCTTTGCGAGAAAATTACGCCCTTAAAAATGAAATGGGCAAGCCAATGTGCAATTCATTTGGCTAAAAATCCTGAACTCCTTAAAATCGTCAGAGATTCCGGTTGTGATTTAATGAGTTTTGGCGTGGAAAGCATTCAACAGGATGCCATCGATAGTCTGGATAAACCATGGCTGAAAGCAAATGAACATGAGTCGAATATCAAAATACTTGCAGCATCGGGAATTACGGTAAGTACCGAAATGATAGTCGGAACAGACTTCGATACTGAAAAATCTATACGCGATACCTACGAGTTTATTAATCGAAACAAGATACCCATTCCGCGTTTTTATATTCTCACGCCAATACCAGGAACCGATCTTCACACACAACTAAAGGAACAAGGTCGGATGTTGACCGATGATCTTCGAAAATTTGATGGAACCCGTTGTGTACATATTCCCAACATGATTGAACCCGAGAAACTGACAGAAATGTATTGGTGGCTGAATAATAAAGTATTTTCAATAAAAAGTATTTTTCACCGTGTTGTTTTAAATAAACAACTCTGGAAAAACCCTGAAATGTTACTTTTTTCACTTGGTGTAAATTTCCATTACCGGCATTATGTGAAAAGAAAAATTACTCCCAATATTTTTTGAGGTTTTATGAATATTCTTCTTTATACTCCGCCGGTACCGAAACAATCCATTCGCATGGATTATCTGATTTCATGCGAGCCGCTGGAACTTGAATATCTGTATACAGTTCTGGAGGAAAAGCATTCCGTTTTCTTTCTGGAAAACGGCAAAGAACGGGCGCTTTTTAATAAAATAGCTTCTGATCAGATTAAAATGCTTTGCATCAGTTGTTACATTAATCATACCCCTTATATACTTTCATTAGTTCAGAGGCTCAAAAAAGACTTTCCGGCTCTTTATATTGCAGTTGGAGGTGTTTATGCTGAAGTGGTTCCTGAACATTTCTTTTCGCCTTTCATAGATGTAGTTGTTTTCGGGAATCAACTATCTGCAATAAGTGCCATTGCCGATTCTGTTTCCGTTCATGGGCAATTGGAAATGGTTGACGGTGCCGCTTTTCGAAACAAGGATTTTCAGATGCAACCTGTAAAATCGGTTTCTCAACATGTTCCGATTCCGAAAAGAATACTGTTTGACAAAAACCCTGATCGTTATCATTACCTATATTTTAAAGCCTGTGCGACTTTAAAAACTGCTAGCGGCTGCCCGGGTAAATGTTCATTTTGTTTTTGCCGAAAATTAAACGGTGGCTCTTATTCTGCCCGTCCAATGCTGGAAGTGGTTGATGAAATTGAAGGACTTTCAGCAAAAAACATCTTTATTGTGGATGATACATTTCTGACCGGCACCAAACGGCTTGAAACATTTTGTGACGAACTTGAAAAACGAAAAATCCACAAAACGTTTATTGCCTATGGAACGGCTCACTTTATTTCACGGCAACCGGAATTAATTGAAAGGCTGAAAAATAACGGGCTGTCTGCTCTTATTGTCGGTTTCGAATATATCACCAATGCCGGATTACAAGCGGTTAATAAAGGAGCATCAATCGCCGATAATGATAACACAATTGCTCTTTGCCGGCAACTTGATATAGAATTATTTGCCCTTTTTATTTGCGACACCGATTGGCATCACCGTGATTTTCTGAAATTGGCCATCTATATCCAAAAGAATAAAATCCGGTTTGCAACCTTTTCAACACCGACCATTTTTCCTAAAACTGATGTTGCTATCGAGCAAAATACTGTTTTTGATGTTAAATTGTTATGGAGATATGACTTGCTTCGCCTGCATGGCAAGCCGAAACATATTTCCACCATTTCATACTATCTTTGGCTCTTTTTTCTTTATTTACTTCCGGCGATGAGTTTTTCATCCTTGCGACATTTCCTCTCGCGCTATGGTTTTTTGAGAGGGATTGGAGCTATTGGCAAGAGTTCGTTTTTCGGAATTGTTTATATCTTTAAACTTCTTATTTGGAAATAGAATATGTTTGGACCAAAAATTTGGGATTTTTATGCCGATCGGTATGATAGGCTTTGGGTACAAAGGTTTGTGCTTTATCCTTCCCGTCGTCTGATTCTAAAAACGGCAGGTGAATTGTCATCACCAGGGATGATACTTGATGTTGGATGCGGTATTGGTGAGCTTTGCCATTCGATGAGCCTTCAATATCCGTCGGCAGAAATTATTGGAATTGATCCTTCGGTGAAAATGATTAAACGGGCTGAGGAAAATTTTTCAGGTAATAACATAAAATACAGTTGCGGTCAACCTGACAGTTTACCTAAGGATCAGAAGTTTGATCTGATAGTTTCAACAAATGCTTTCCCTTATATGCTGGATAAAAGGAAGTTTTTGTCAGATATGAAAATGCTTTTGAACCCGGATGGCAGGCTGCTTCTCTTATTTGCAAACCGGAACACGCTGTATGATGCTTTCTGGCTGATGTTGGTGAAACTGACTACCTCAAGTGCTCAATATCCTTCGGTTTCTTCTACACACAATCTTTTAAAAGATAGCGGTTTTGAAGTCGGTAAAACCGAGCCGATTGAGAGTTTGTTTTTTGTGCCATCTGTATTTATGGTAGAAGGTATTCTTCCTGATTCTCATTCAGAAAAAGAATTTTAGTTTATACCATCTGTAATTATAAAACAGCCCAAAGGTTGTTTTATAATTGTACTGTGGTTAATGCCGTTGCTTCAAATAAATAGTATCAATGAGACGAACTTGTCCCGACTTGACGGGAGTCGAAATTGGACTATATTGTTTGTGCAAACGGTATTAGAGGAAAACAGACGGAAATCAGTCCTGTTTTAAATAAAAAACTGAGAATTACTGATCACTGTCAACTGACCTTTAGCACTTTCCCGCATCCGGCGTATTTCACTTCCTGCGGCTGACCGGTAAAACCTACTTTTCCAAATTCAATCGCTATACTTAGAATCAGACTTACTTCATCGGTCAGAACCGGTTTAAATTCTTCTCCCAGATTCACTTCCATGATTTGCGGAGGCAGCAGGTTTTCCGATGGAATCCATTCACCCGTAACGGGTACACTTATTCCATGCATAGTCGGAACAGTCGGTTTATAATTCCCGACTGCCTCATCATACGCTGAGTCGGAAATAGCACCCAATGAAACAATCAACCGGAAATACGGAAGCCGTTGCACATTTTGAATATCCGTTACCGTATTGATACGGGGAATATTCACTTTTGCTGTCAGGTTTTCACGTTCTATTTCACTGGTGATGCTAACTTTCAGCACCGTATTAAATGGATAATTCCGGTCGAAATTAAAGTTATCCAGCGTGTAGCGGTATTTCGAGAAAGCAATCGACCGTTTGCCGTTTTCACTTTCCGTATCTGTTTTCTGCACATTCTTGGCAAATCCATTCAACACGGGTGTCAGATTGTAATCCGCTAAGCGATACAATCCGCCAAAGGTGTACCGCAACGAGGAGGCAAAAGCCGTACAGCCCTTCCATTCAGTTTGCTGTTTGCGGAAACCTTCAAACTTAGGCGAAGTTTTAATCTTTTCTTTACTCGCACCGCCCTTGCTGCGTGCAATTACTTTATCACTTCCACGGCGCGTGTAAAAGCTGATATTGCTGATACTGCCCGTCATAACAATGGGTCCTTTTACGATAGCCATAAATTTAGTTTTTAAGATGGCCCCCAACCCCTAAAGGGGAGTCCTGGTTTGTGATTTTTGTCCCCCTTTAGGGGTTAGGGGTTGTTCATTCACTCCACAAAGATATATAATCTTTCAATAAACCAAAAATAATCTTTCAATAATCTAATACTTTTATGGATAAAGTTTATTTAAGGGTTAGTAAAGGTTCTTATATGGTTTATATAAGGCTTATTAAAAATGAAATTATAATCCAACCCAACCCCAACAAAGAAAACGGTTCGTTTTAATTGCCATTCTTCGCCTGTTATGCTTTTTAGCCATTGATATACAACCTTTCGGACGAGGATACTCATTTCGAATATAATTTATTTATCTGTAATACTGGCACTTACAAACAATCTTATACAAGTTGTAGTACAAGTTGTACAAGCCGGAGAATGACAAAGTATAATTTTGCATCGTTCAGTTAAGTAATTTCAAATTTCAGGACGATACAAATAAGATAATAAGGGTATTTTGTTAGTTGAATTTTATCTACTAAGGGCTTAAATACCTGATTCATATTGATTCTTAACCCTTAGTAGAGAGAATAAATCTCTTCCTTTTCCCCCTTATTTTGTAATTGCTTAACTAAACGACATTGACATACAATTTTGTATTATCCATTCGGACAGATAATAGTGATCCGGTTGATAAAACTGTGTACTGAGAATTATTGCTGTAACTTTTTGCACCAACGAATAAACTTCAATTTTCGGCTCTATACTTTTGGGAACTGTTGTCATTTCAGTAAACACCCGGATGATCTGCATTCATTTTCGCTAAAATGCGCTCAAATGATACTTGATTGATTTAAAATGGAGTGGTAATTTTGGAAGAATATAGTTCGGGGTATAACAATAATCCTAAGTAGTGCCGATATGACTAAATATACCGGGATAAATTATATGAGTTAAACATTTCCATAATAAGATAGTAGGAAAACTCATTTATTTAGAATGATTATAAACATAAAATGCTACATATCAAAAAGATAAACAAAACGAGCTATTTTTCACCAATAGGTGTCTTTTTTTTGATGTTTTTGAAACTCTATTTTTATGGAAACTTTTGAAGGAGAAAAGACTATAATATATAGGAGACCAGACTTTGATAGCATACGGATTTTAAAAATAAATTGAAAGAAAGAATTCAGATAAATGTATAAAAGTAAAAGTATCATTTCTTTCATATTCGGACATTTCTTTCATTTTTGGTCATTTTTCCCTTATTCGGTCAAATTTCCCTTTTTCGGTCAAATTTTTTATTTAATATTTTTAGAGGAATTAATTTTACATTTTAATTGCAAATCGGATGTACAAAGCGCATTTAACTAAAAATATTTTTTGTCCTTTGATTTCGGATATTGAGAAAGTAGATTTGAGGAGTGATTTCAGAAAAAAAATGAATGATAGTATAGTGGCGCCTTCACGCTAACGATAGAATTAATAAAGTTTAATGAAGCCGTCACTAAGAGATTTGCAGATATATTTAGGTAATGAACAGATTTACTGAAAGATAATAGCATTTATTTTGTTTTTTTTAAAATTTAAAGAGGTATAGAAAAACGCATTTATTTTGCAATAAAATGAAAAGAGGAAAAAGTCTAAATCCAATAGTAATGCCGTCACGCTGCTGGTATAATCAACAGAGTTTAGTGTAGCCGCCACTATGAAAGAAATAAGTCAAATTGAACAAAATGTTTTTTCAACATAAACAAAGTGTTTTTTCAACATAAAATATCCAAATTGTTATGAGATTTTTCAGAGAATATGGATATAAAAAAAGATAGATTTAAAGTAGCTGACAGACAATGAGTTATGAGATTGCAAATTTAACACAAATTTTGTCCTTTGAAAACGCAACTTGAAAGGGTATGTTTGGGGCGAAAATTTTTGAAGTAGTAGGTAGTCGGTAGTTATTAGTCGGTAGTTAATAACCAAGATAGTAAACAAAAGAATAAAGATAAGAAAACGACATTAGGTTCATATTAGGTATAAGATGGAAAAGATAGGAAATATAGAATTTTGTTGGATGGGAAATTTAAGGACTGGATTGATTACCTAATTTTATTAAACATATTAAAAGTGGTAACTAAAATGATGAAAATCATATAACAATATGGCTAATAAAAACTAATAATATATAAATAATTATAACAATTAATTTTAACCGAAATAATATATACTTCATATTATCAATATATTATAAAATATTTAGGCTGTAGTTTAAATATGCGTTGTAATTAATGTTTGGTATCTATCATTTATCAATCTATACCTATTTAAAGAGAATATATCTTCTGTAGAACCGTTTG
>JADGPS010000127.1 GCA_017882285.1 Paludibacter sp.
AAATTCAAAATTTGTTCTAAAAACTAACAAATTTTAGAATTTGCTATAAGGCTCTAAAAAAAACTTAACGCTTGCAGAAGATATCGGGTTCGATAAATAAGTAAAAAATACAAGGCAATCAAGAGCTTTTTAGGTAAAAAAGGAAAGCCTGAATGGCTATTCTCTTTAAATCAGCAAAAAGTGAAAAGGTTCGCCCTGACCCTCATGGTCGATCTATTTCTTGGATTAGAGGCCACGTTCAAATGGCATCATTTGGGAAACTGTAGCAGGAAACCCGACGGCGGCTCAAACAAAGAAATTAAGGTTGCTCAATATTTTTTATAAAGATTCAAAAACAGACCGAACCGCTTTTGCCATTAATTTTCGACGTTCTCTCAAGAAGTCTTTATAGTCCATTTCATAAAAAATTTCCGGTAAACAATGGTCTGCTAAAACTTTTTTCAATTCTATTTCTTTATTTTTATAATATCTGTTTTTTATATCAATAAAATAATCTTTTGGTGCTGAATCGCTTATGTCAATATTATCCTCAAATTCAAGATAGGTGAAATTGGCAACTTGGTTGATTTGGCGGCGATCTAAACCGAAAGTTTGTGCGAGATAATTCTTTGGGAAAATGTGATGTTTTTCTAAATCTTTTTTTCTCTTTTTCAATGCTGGATCAAACAAATCACCAATTTTTCTTTCTGAAAACAAAATATTTACGCCATTTCTAATAAGGCCAGCAAAAAATGTATTTCTTATTGCATTCTTTTTTGATGATGAAACCAATAATTTATTCGGGACAGTAATTTCCCAAAAATCATTTGTTAGCTCACTTTCAATTGCATTAGTTAATAACTTGATAAAGTCATCTTTACTTCTAGCGTTTTTGAAGTAATTTAAATCGGAATCCATTTGAGTTTCTGGGGAATAGGAATAACGACTCGTAACAGAAGAAAAGAAAAACCATCTTCCAATATGCTTTTCTAGTTCTTTGTGGTCCAATACAAATTTTTCTTTTGCAATCAAATAAAGTATATAAGCATTTGCTATGTTGTTTGAGGACGATATTAGGTCTTTATTCTTAAAACCAAGCCCTAAAATAATTTTTAAGAAACCGTGCCAGTTTGTATTGTCTAAAACTGTTGTTTGTGTTTCCTCGAATTTTTTTAATTGTTCCTCTCTTAAAGATGTTGATACTTTTTTTGTTGCAAAATCGCGCCCGGTCAATATTGCATAAGCATCTTTCATCTTTCCTCGATTAAAGCCTAGACCAACCGTGATACGAATTAAATCTTTTGGCATTGGTTCAAAAATGTAATTATAAGGTGATTCCTTCTTGTCTTTTTCTGGGATTTTTTTTGCTAGTTTGCAGAAATTATCAATTTGAGAGCGTCCTTCGACCCAAAAAACAGAAAGTAAAGTAAGGATAAAATCAGCTTGTTTTAATACTGTTCCCTTGCTGTTTATTCTTGTAAATATCTCAGCAACTTGCTCTTCTGTTAAATCAGGGACAATTTCAAGGGCATTAAAAGGATAATTTTTTAAATTGTATAATTTTTCAATTCTACTAGATATCAATTCTTCGTCGTTGGTTTCATCTTTAGCTAATGTTTTTTTAACAATTTCTAAATCGTTAGCACTTAATAACGATAATTCATCATTCACAACTTCTACGATATCGGTTTCTTCTGTCCCATTTTCTTCCTCATTTTCTTCTTCATTATCAACAGGTTCTTTTTCTGAAAATCCGAGTTTTTCCCAAAAAATTCTTATTTCACCAAAAACTTCAGAACTTTTAATTTTGTTTCTTAAAATTTCAACATCCCCTTTATTGAGCTCTTCTTTTTCTTTTATTTTATTTGAAATTAATAGGTATTTCTTTTTAAGGTTATCCTTTTCTTTTCGCAATTTTTCTAAATACTGATTAATAAATGTACGAGTGCTTGTTTTTGTGAATAAATCTGTTATGTTATTGATAAATTCGGGATTTCTTTGCGTTGACGCATCTGCAACTCTAAATTCTTCCGTAAAAGGATTAAATGCAATTGTTATTTTCCGATCTTCATAATTTTCATCTTTTACTGCCACTCCTCTAAAAACTGAGTAAAGTGCAGTTAATCTTTGTTGACCGTCAATAATCAACAAATTAGGGTCTTTGTGTACATGTTCTTTTATCCCGATTTGATGAGCACGACCATCCACTGTATTACGCCAAAGCAAGTAAGAACCTATTGGGAACCCTTTATATAATGAATCAAAAAGATCTCGAACTTTAACATCTCTCCAGACAAATGGCCTTTGAATATCAGGCAATCCTAAATCGCCCATATCAATATAACCAAATAATTGTTCGAGATGACCGTTTGATGGATTAAATAATGCTGTCTGTTGTGGTGTTTCACTCATAAATTAATTTTATCATACTTTTCCAAAAAGTTATAAAAAATGACTTTTTGAAGGGTTACAGCTCAATAAGGAGGTTGAAATGATACGTTAAGCATAATTGTGCAGTCATCTGCTGAAGAAAACAATAGGGTCAGGTCTTTTATTATCATAATTAATTTGATAAAATAAAATCATAGCAAGGGTAATGCGCACAGAATATTTCGGGGTGGTTTATCATATAACTTATAACTGCTCGAGGTATGAACGAAAAAATATTCCTAAATGACCGCGAATGGCGTCATTTGGAAAACGGCACTAGGACGCCCGACGGCGGCTCAAACAAGGAAGCCAAGAACTAAAGTACCGAACTTGAGATAGAGGTGATCTGATGTCTGATACGATTTTCGTTGTAGGAAGCAAGTATGAGAATAGAAAAGGGCTTTTTATTATTAAGGAGATTTCCGGCGATAGGATGTTGATCGAATGGGATACTGGGGAAAAACGTTATACTTCCGTCAAACTGCAAACCACCATTATCAAGAACATGGAGATGGAATGGAATATATTGTCTACCAATAATAATAAAAAGAAATCTCTTCATGTGCCAGCATCCTACGGGACAGAATTCTCGGGATTGAAAGCCGAAGACTTCAAAACAAATGTGGGAGGCACGCATTGGCGAAGCCGCGAACAGTTGGGGGGCGCCGTTGCGAAAGCCATCGTATCGGAAAAAGCCCTAATGAACTCCTGGGCAACATACCGGGAACCTAGAATCCAATGGGCTGATAAAAGAAACTACAAGGCAGATAAGGCATGGGAACAAGCAAAATTCTGGGCTAGTATCGATGCCTCGGAACTCACTTTCGGGTTCTATATCGAACGCCAGCCAAAATTGGAAGATGTCAGAGATCACTGGAACAACTGGATCAGTTGGATAAAGGACAAAGATGAGTGGCTTCTTAAAGTGGCGATCGAGAAGGGTCTTGAATTCTTCTCTCCCAATGGATCCCCAAATGTTTTCAAAGGGCGGCTCATACCCCTAAAGCAAGGGTGGTCTTCATGTCTTGATAAAAGCAAAAAAAAGATCTCGGCGCATGCTTTTTTCTCAAATTTGCCTGAAACCGAATGGATCGGTGTGATCCTTGGCAAGCGATTGGAAAAGGATACTGTGATTTCCCGTGCCGCCAGTGTTGCGAATGACATCGCAGACGTGTTCAACAAGATCATGCCGATGTATGAGGCATGTATTTCGAAAACTCGATAATAGAAGATCATAGCCGCGGGTCGGTTCGCTAGAACATGCTAGAACATGAGGGCCAGGTCTTGAAATGACAGTTTTTTGTGGTAGTTTCAAGGCATGCTGCGTCCGTTAAGGATGGAGTATTTCGGAGTTGTTTTTTTTTAATCTTTACAACCATGCTTATTTGACGCATAATATAAGCATGATTGTAAAAAATAAAACGAATCCTATTGAAAAAATCAGAGAAATTATTAGGGATCAGAATGGCATCCTATTAACCTCTGATCTGACGAAACATAAAATTCCGAGAACTTATCTTTCAATTCTGGAAAAAAATGGTGAGGTTCAGCGGGTTTCCAGAGGAGTCTATTCATCCGCCAATATT
The DNA here is from genome assembly GCA_017882285.1 of Paludibacter sp. Lineage (GTDB taxonomy): Bacteria > Bacteroidota > Bacteroidia > Bacteroidales > Paludibacteraceae > Paludibacter. The sequence goes on from JADGPS010000127.1 coordinate 3,996, forward strand.
ATGATTGATGAGATGGTCAGTATTCAGTCAAGATATAAAGGAGCGATCTTCTCCCATGAAACAGCTCTTTACCTTTTAGAACTGACCGATCGGACGCCACTATTTTATTCTGTAACTGTCCCGGCTAAGTACAATGCAACTTCGCTGAAAGCGAGCGGGGCTAAAGTATATTTTGTAAATCGTGGTTTATACCTGTTAGGGGTAACCACAATGAAATCACCTCATGGAAAT
>JADGPS010000084.1 GCA_017882285.1 Paludibacter sp.
GAAAAAGCTTTGAAAAATAATCCGAAAGACAATGATACCCGATATAATCTTGCTTATGCTCAGGCATTGTTGAAAAAGCAACAAAACAAAGATAAAAATAAGGATAAAGATAAAAACAAAGATCAAAACAAAAAGGATCAGAAAAAAAATCAACAACCGAAAGAACAGCCACAAAAGCCTCAACAACATGAGTCTCAAATGTCTAAAGAAAATGCTCAGCAGATTCTGGACGCTTTGTCGCAGGATGAGAAAAATGCTCAGGATAAAGCAAAAAAACAACCTGTAAGAGGAACTAAGAAAGCAGAAAAAGATTGGTAAAATTAATTTACAATTTAATCATTTACAATTTACAATTGAATTGAGAAAAATATGAAACGCAAAATATTCCTTTTATCACTTTTGATAATCAGTATGTCAGCGGTCTTTGCCGATGAACCGGTGCGTTTTTCGGCTTCAGCTCCTACTGCAGTTGTGATGGACAAACCGTTTCAGCTGGTATATTCAATAAATGCTAACGGAAAAGATTTACGCGTGCCGGAATTCACTAATTTTGATGTGCTGGCCGGCCCGTTTGAGTCACATAGTCAAAGCGTTCAATTTATTAATGGAAAAAGTTCTTCTTCCGTTTCTGTTTCATATACTTACACTATTCAAGCGCAAAAAACCGGAACTTTCACTATTCCTTCGGCAAGTATAACAGTTGATGGTAAAAAGGTTACATCGAACGGAGTTGCTATAAAAGTGCTTCCTGCCGATGCTAATGTACCGGCTTCAAAAGGACAGGGAAATCAGGGTGGACAAGCTTCTATTTCCGGCGATAACTTGTTTATCCGAACAGAAGTTTCGAAAACCAATGTTTATGAACAAGAAGCAATTTTGGTAACATATAAGCTTTATACATTGGTTGATATAGTTCAATGCAATCCAAAAAATACTGTTGATTTTAATGGATTTATGAAGCAGGAACTGGATCAACCGGCAAATAAACAAATGGCACTTGAAAATTATAATGGAAGAAATTATGGAACTTTCGTATTATATAAAGTATTACTTTATCCGCAACATTCCGGTGTTATTCAGATAGATAAATGGAATTTTGAAGCTGTTGTACGGGTTCAGAATAAAGCTGCCCAAAGAAGTATTTTCGATGACTTTTTCGATTCATATACCAATGTTTCAAAATATGTTACAGCACCTGCTGTCAAAATCAATGTAAATGCTTTGCCAACTGCGAATAAACCATCTTCATTTAATGGAACTGTTGGACATTTCAGTTTAAATTCAAACATTACTGCTTCACAAGTAAAAGCAAATGACGCGGTTACATTGAAAATGACTGTTGCCGGAAGTGGAAATATGAAGATAATTAAAAATCCGGTTATTAAATTTCCGGATGGTTTTGAATTGTATGATCCGAAAGTGACTAATAATTTTAAAACAGAAGCTTCCGGTGTTTCAGGAACCAAAACCATTGAATATCTCTTTATTCCACGTCATTCAGGAAATTTTGAAATTCCATCGGCGGAAATATCGTATTTTGATACTCAGGAGAAAACTTATAAAACATTGCGCACTCCGGTTTATAAATTGAATGTTTTAAAAGGAGAAGGTAATGAAACGCAAATAGTTGCAGGAAATTATTTTGATGTACTGGATGTAAAGCAAATTGGCAAAGATATTCGTTTCATTCAAACCAATAAATTTAAAATCTCGAAAGAAGAAGAACCGATTTTTGCAACGCTTATTTGTTGGTTAATGTATCTTATTCCGTTGCTAATTTCATTGATGCTGTTCATTTTCTTCCGCAAACAAGTCAAAGAAAATGCCAATATCAGCTTGGTGAAAAACAAGAAAGCCAATAAAGTGGCTCAAAAACGCTTAAAATTGGCTCAAAAACTGTTGAAAGAAGGGAATAAAGATTCGTTCTACGAAGAAGTGCTGAAAGCAACCTGGACTTATTTAAGTGATAAATTGTCAATACCCGTTTCGTCGTTGACTAAAGAAAGGGTTGAAGAGGAATTGACTGAACACAAAGTTGAATCGATCATTATAAATCAGTTTATTCAAATTCTGAACACGTGTGAATTTGCCCGATATGCACCAAACTCAGGTCAACAGGAAATGGGTAATTTATATATAGAAACTATTAAGGCAATCAGTGATTTAGAAGAAAGATTTAAAAAATTCTAAACTCATAATTCAGAACATTATATGAAACGTATCATTCTGTTTTTAACGATAATATTGAGTTTTGGGTCGTTGGCTTTAGCTCAATCGAATACATTAAAACAAGCCAATGAATTGTATTCAAAAGGAAATTATGCTGATGCTGCCAAACTTTATGAAAAAGTATTGACAAGCAAAGGAGTTGCTCCCGAGTTGTATTTTAATCTTGGAAATGCTTATTATAAATCAAATGAAATCGGTCATGCTATATTGAATTACGAACGAGCATTACGTCTTACCCCAACGTTCGAAGATGCCCGTTATAATTTGGAAATAGCTCAATTAAAGGTAGTTGATAATTTATCACAAAATCAATCATTTTTTATTGGTCGTTGGATTCAAGGACTAATTAAACTGCTTAATTCGAATCAATGGATTTGGATTAGTCTTATTTTATTTTTGACTTGTTTAATTTGCGCATTTCTTTTTGTCTTCGGGACAACCCGTCAGTTACGTAAAATTTCATTTTATTTCGGTTCAATTTTATTGGGAATCAGTTTTTTATCATTTATTTTTTCCGGAATCCGAAAAGATCAAATGATAAATCATCGAGAAGCTATCGTAATGACAGGAGTTGTGAGTGTAAAAGGTTCGCCTGATAAGAGTGGAACGGAATTATTTCAATTGCACGAAGGAACAAAAGTTACGATTAAAAGCACACTTGGGAGCTGGACTGAAATTAAATTGGGAAATGGCAATATTGGCTGGGTTGAACAGGAAAATATTGAAAGAATATAATACCTCAGTTTACAATGAATCTAATCGAAATATTAAAAAGCTGGGATACAAGTTTATTCTTGTTGATAAATGATCATTTCTCGCCATTTTTCGATAATTTCATGTATGCTGTCAGTGAAAAACTCACCTGGATTCCACTCTATGCTTCTGTATTATATGTAATTATAAAAGGCTGGAAAAAAGAAGCAATTTGGCTGATTTTGGCTTTAATTCTTTGTGTTGTATTTTCCGATCAAATTTCATCAGGTGTCCTAAAAGGGTTCGTTCACCGGCTCAGACCTTCTCATGCTGAAGACCTAAAAGGTTTAGTTCATTTAGTAAGAAATTATAGTGGCGGAAAATATGGTTTTGCATCATCACACGCTGCTAACGCCGTTGGTTTTGCCGTGCTTTCATCATTGATTTTTAAGAGGAAAATTTATACATATTCAATCTCAGCATGGGCTTTAATAACAGCTTATTCACGCATTTATTTAGGCGTTCATTACCCGTTGGACATTTTGGGTGGTGCTGTAGTAGGTACTTTGGCAGCTTTAATTTGTTTTTGGTCTATTCAAAAATTTCGTCCTGAAATTTTGAGGAATGTAAGTGTAAAACTTAAAAAATCAGTTGCGATAATACCTGTTATAATGTTAATAATGAGTTTTTTGGTAATTATAATTTACAGCATAATCAGCTCAAATCTCAAAAATTGAATCGTAATTCTTCTTAAATTCTCACTTCCACGCCTTTTTCTTTCAAAAACGCTTTAAGTTCGGGAATCCCAATTTCTTTGTAGTGAAAAATGCTTGCGGCAAGTGCAGCATCGGCTTTTCCTTCATCGAAAACATCTACAAAATGTTGCATCGTTCCGGCACCACCGCTGGCAATCACCGGAACATTTACAGCTTCGGAAACAGCTCGGGTAATATCAAGTGCAAAACCATCTTTTGTACCATCATTGTTCATTGAAGTCAACAAAATTTCACCGGCACCAAGAGCTACAGCTTTTTTAGCCCATTCTATCGTTTTTATATCTGTTGGAATACGTCCTCCATTAAGAAAAACATACCATTCGCCATCAATAAATTTTGTATCTATTGCCAATACGACGCATTGACTCCCAAACTGACTTGCAAGATCGCTGATTAATTGCGGATTACGAACTGCCGAAGTATTGACCGATATTTTATCGGCACCACAAGCCAGCAAAACCGAAACATCTTCCACACTCGAAATTCCACCGCCTACGGTAAATGGAATATTAATGTGTTTGGCAATGCGCGTAACCAGTTCCGACAAGGTTTTGCGCTTTTCATTTGTTGCTGTTATATCCAAAAAAACCAATTCGTCGGCACCCATTTTGGCATATAAAGCACCTAGTTCCACCGGATCACCGACATCGGTTATGTTCTCAAAATTAATACCTTTTACTGTTTGTCCATTTTTAATATCCAGACAGGGAATAATACGTTTTGCTAACACCTTTATATTTACAATTTAATTATTTACAATTTACTATTGGCAGATCAATGCCGTTTTCTCTTCGTTCCAACCGCTGAGTGTTACTTTTTGAATTATATTGACCAATGCTTTATTGTAGGGCCGTTCCACTTTGATATAATTGTTAGTAAAACCAACCATACTATCACCATTATGGCGATTTTCCCACAAAACGGGATAGGTTTTGCCTTGTTGGCTTTCGTAAAAAGCTTTTGTCTTTTTTTCCGATAAGGCATGTAATACATCGCTTCGAAGTTTCCTCTCTTTTAAGTCTACTGTATGTTCAATGTCCAGCATTTTTGTGCCGGCACGTTCCGAATAAGTGAAAACATGTAATTGAGAAATATCCAGAGAATCAATGAATTGACAAGATTGTTCGAAAAGTTCATCTGTTTCGCCACGCACCCCGACAATAACATCCACTCCAATAAAAGCATTTGGCATTAAACGTTTTATGGTTTCCACTTTGTGAGCAAATAATTCACGGTTATATTTTCGTTTCATTATTTGCAAAACTTCGTTTGTTCCCGATTGAAGAGGAATATGAAAATGCGGCATAAAATGCTGACTTGTAGAAATATAGTATATGATTTCGTCGGTCAGCAAATTGGGTTCAATGGACGAGATACGAAACCGAATTTCATTTTGCAAACTGTCAAGCTCTTTTACGAGATCAAAGAAATTTTCTCCGGTAGATTTTCCAAAATCGCCAATGTTTACACCCGAAAGTACAATCTCTTTTGCACCATCCGAAATAGCTTGCAGTGCAGCTTTAACAGTTTCTTCAATATTGGCGTTTCTACTTCTTCCACGTGCAAAGGGAATAGTGCAATACGTACAGAAATAATCACATCCGTCTTGAATTTTCAGAAAAAAGCGGGTACGATCGTCGTGTGAGCTGGATGGCTTGAATTCTTTTACTTTTTTTATTTCCGAACGATGAACTTCGCTTTTCTGATTTCCATCAAGTTGATGCAGATACTTTAGAATACTGAATTTTTCATTGGCTCCAAGCACTAAATCAACTCCATCGATTGCTGCAATTTCTTCCGGTTTAAGCTGGGCATAACAGCCGGTTACCACCATGATGGCATTTGGGTGCTGACGATTCAGCCTGTTTATCGCTTGTCGGCATTTATGGTCGGCTGTATCAGTTACTGTGCAGGTATTTATGATACACACATCAACTTGTTCTCCGGGACGAGCTTTCACAAATCCTTCATCGCTTAGCTGTTTGCCAATAGCCGAAGTTTCAGCGAAATTTAGTTTACAACCCAGTGTCTGAAAAATTACTTTTTTATTGTTGAATAAGGTATTGTCTGTCATGTTAAAAATGCAAAATTTGCCGATGCAAAGGTAGTGAAAATAGTTTATATCAGTGATTGATTGATGATTCAAGTCAAAGAGAAATTGAATTAGCTCTTCAATTCGATTGATTCGGGTACAATCATTTGTAAACATTAAAAAAATGCGTACTTTTGCATAGATTTTATTTCATGTTTTGGTTGTGAAACTTTAAATGGTTCAAAAATTACTCACCTTATGGAATATAATACCGTCATTAAACCTAAAAACAAACTTTTTGAAGTCGATTTTAAAGAAATCTGGCAATATCGTGATTTGTTTTCCATGTTTGTTAAGCGGGATATCATTACTCAATACAAACAAACTATCCTCGGTCCGGCTTGGTTTTTTATTCAACCGGCGCTGACAACCATTATGTATATGGTGGTTTTTGGGGGTATTGCCGGTATTCCTACTGATGGATTGCCCCAACCTATGTTTTACCTTGCCGGAATTGTTTGTTGGCAGTATTTTGCAGATTGTTTGAACAAAACATCGTCAACATTTACAACCAATCAGAATATTTTCGGAAAAGTCTATTTTCCACGAATGATAGTGCCACTTTCTACAGTTGCTTCAAATCTGGTACGTATGGGCATTCAGTTTTTGCTTTTTGCAGCGGTTTATATCTATTATTTGATTATAGGTGTGCATGTTGCCCCTAATATTTATATTTTACTATTGCCGCTTATTATTATAATATTAGCCGGTTTGTCGCTTGGTTTCGGAATTATTATTTCATCCATGACAACAAAATACCGCGACTTAACCATACTTTTTACTTTTATAGTGGGATTATGGATGTACGCCACACCAATTATCTATCCGCTAAGTACCATGTCGCCTAAGCATCAATGGATTATGGCTCTGAATCCGGTTACTTCGCTTGTCGAAACCTTCAAATACGGAACGATGGGAGTTGGAACATTTAGTTGGGTGCAATTAGGTTATAGCTTTGGTTTTATGTTTGTTCTTCTCGGAATTGGAATCGTTGTGTTTAACAAAGTACAACGTTCATTTATGGACACAGTTTAACCTGCTTAAATCATTTTTATATGAGATACTTATATATTTTTGCCACACTTTTTTTTACTGTTTACGGACAAATGATTCTTAAATGGCGAATTTTGAAACTGAACTGGAGTATGCCCCACGCTGGAATATGGGATATGGTGGTTTCGTATACTAAATTTTTGTTTGATCCATTTATTTTCTCTGGTTTTTTGTCAGCTTTTATAGCTTCTGTTTTTTGGTCGCTGGCCATGACAAAGTTTCAAATAACAGAAGCATATCCTTTTATGAGTCTGGCTCCGGCTATTGTTTTTTTGTTGGGAATTTGGTTGTTAGGCGAAACTTTTACAATTGGTAAAGTTGTTGGTCTTATTCTAATTATTGTAGGACTGATAGTTACTGTACGATTTTGATATGAAAAGATTAGCAATTATAGGTGCAGGTTATTTGCAATTACCACTTGTACAAAAAGCAAAAGAAATGGGAATCGAAACTCATTGTTTTGCATGGGAAGATGGTGCCGTTTGTAAATCAGTTGCCAGCTTTTTTTATCCGATTTCTATTCTCAATAAAGAAAAAATACTTGAAGTATGTCAACAAGTTCAGATTGATGGAATTACTACCATTGCTTCGGATGCATCTGTGCCAACGGTTTGTTTTGTTGCACGTGAAATGAAATTAATTGGAAATACCTTCGAAGATGCACTGGCTGCAACTGATAAGTATTTGATGCGGAAACGATTCTCAGAATTTTCAGTGTCTTCTCCTCGATTTGTTATTGCCGATAAAAACTATTCGGTTGATAATTTTCGATTCCCGTTGATAGTTAAACCAACTGATCGGTCCGGAAGTCGTGGAGTTAAGAAGATTGAAAATCCTAATGATTTACTTGAAGCTGTTGATCGGGCTCAAAATGAATCATTTACGCAGCATGCTATCATTGAGGAATTTATAAGCGGATCGGAAGTAAGCGTTGAAACTATTTCCTGGCAAGGAAAACATTATATTCTTGCCATAACCGATAAAGTAACTACTGAAGAACCCTACTTTGTGGAGCTGGAACATCATCAGCCTAGCATTTTAGCAGTTGAAATTCAGCAAAGAATAAAGGCCGAAACCCTAAAAGTAATCACGGCATTAAATATTATCTATGGAGCTAGTCATGCTGAATTTAAAATTACATCCAAAGGAGAAGTTTTTGCCATTGAGGCAGGAGCAAGGATGGGAGGAGATTTTATTGGTTCCCATTTAGTAAAACTTTCAACAGGTTATGATTTTCTAAAAGGAGTAATTAATATTTCTTTTGGACATTTCGAAGAACCAATTTTGACGAAAAAGAGATTTTCAGGAGTATTTTTCTTATCTCTAGAAACAAAAAACATAAAATCAATTATAGAAAAAGCCAACAATTATCCTGAAATTGTTGAAGCAAAAATAACGGATAATGAATTACATTCTATTCAGTCAAGCAGTGACCGTAGCGGTTATTTTATTTATCAAGCAGATAAACGTTTTAAAATATGAAAAAACCACATTTATCAATTGTAACAACATTATATAAATCTGAACGGTTTTTAGATGTTTTTGTCGCACAATGTGAGACAGCTATGGCCGAAATAAAGTGTGACAATTATGAGATTGTTTTTGTGAACGATGGTTCGCCGGACAAGTCGTTGGATAAAGTATTGAAATTAAAAGAAACGAACAACAATATCGTTGCCATTGATTTATCGCGCAATTTTGGTCATCATTATGCTATCATGGCCGGATTGACTTATTCAACGGGTGATTATGTATTTCTGATTGACTGCGATTTGGAAGTTCAACCCACTCAAATTCCGATTTTTTACAATAAAATGATGGAAGAAAATAACTGCGATGTGATTTACGGTGTTCAGGAAACCCGCAAAGGTTCTTTTATTGAAAGAATGGTTGGAGGATTGTTTTATGGTTTCTTTAATAGATTGACTGATACCCGAATTCCTGAAAATCTGCTTACCGAAAGATTGATGACTCGGCGTTACATTGACGAATTAATTAAAATGGGTGATAAAAATATTTTTATGGCCGGGATGATGCAATGGATTGGTTTTAAACAGATTCCGATAACATTAAAAAAAGGACAACGTGAAGGTAAAAGCACTTACACGTTGGGTAAACGTATTTCGCTGAGCATGCAGGCAATTACCTCATTTTCATCCTACCCGCTCGTCGTGTTATTTAAGGTTGGATTCTTTATTTCTGTGATAAGTATTATTACAGGGATTTTCTTTCTTGTTAAGAAGCTGATTAATCCCGAAATAGTTCTTTCCGGATTTACTTTCCTGATTGTAGCTTTATTGTTTTCGGTTGGAGTCATCATAAGTTCGTTGGGAATCCTCGGGATTTATATCGACAAGCTTTTTAATCAGACCAAAAACAGGCAGACATTCATAGTGAAAGATATATATAAGTAATTCATTCTGATAGAATTATATGAAAAATAATCTAAAAAAAATAGCAATAATTGGTGCAGGTGAATTAGGAAAACAAATTCTTAATTTAATAAGTCAATCTGAAATTTTAGAATTTATTGGATTTTTTGATGATATAATTCCTGTTAATACTATTGTTGAGAATTACCTAGTAATTGGTACGACTAATGAAATAGAAAATTCTTTCGTAAATGGTACTATTGATTGCCTTGTTGTTGGAATTGGATATAAACATTTAGATGTTAGAAAACAAATGTTTGATCGTTACGAGAAAAGGATACCATTTGAAACAATTATTCATCGTTCATGTTATGTTGATCCTTCGGCTAAAATAGGAAGAGGTACAGTATTGTATCCTGGATGTGTAATAGATAAAAATGTTAACATTGAAAATAATGTATTGATAAATTTAGGTGTTATTATTTCACATGACTCTAAAATAGCTTCACATTCTTTTATTTCACCTGGAGTCACAATTGCAGGCTTCAGTTCTGTTGGATTATGTTGTAATTTGGGTATTAATACTACTATAATTGATAATTTAAACATAACAAAATATGTTACAACTGGTGGAGGAGCTGTTGTGATTAGAGATATTTTAGAATCTGGTTTATACGTAGGAAATCCTGTTAAACGAATACAATAATTTTTTTTAGCTTTACATAATTAAATATAGAAATTATGGACGGCTAAAAAATGATCTAAAGATAAATAATTAATGATCAAAACCCTACGATCGGCTCTTAACTTCAAACTATTTGCTTGTTTGTTATTAATTGCTTCGCCGTGGATACTCTTGTTTGTTACAACCGGGTTAATTGCCCATCATTCCGTTATAGATTCTGTTCCATGCTGGTCAGACGAATTAGCTTACTGGCATGAAATTTTATCATTCAGTCAGAAAGGTTTCAATTTTGGTTATTACACAGTAAATGAGGTCATACCAACCTATCTTTCGTTTGGGACTCATGGCTTTGGTACGATTTCTATTTACGCCCTGTTTGGAAAGATTTTCGGTTGGAAAGCTTATTCAATAGTGATTGTCAATGCATTTTTAATGTCGTCAGCTTATTTATTTTTAATTCTGATTACCAAAATCAGTTCAAAAAACCTGCTTTACATTCTGATTTTCAGCCTGACTTACACTCCGTTAATTCTTTTTTCCTCTACTTCCATGACTGAATTACTTAACTATTCGGTGCTTATTGTCTATTTTGCAATGCTTTATGCCTATTTCAAACGGGGAGAAAAAAATTTATTAGTATTCCTCATTTTGTTTTGTACGGCTATTTCATTTATACGCATTATTTACATTGTTCTTTTTCTGCCCGTATTTTTCAAAAGAAAAGACGAGTTTAAGTTTGATTTTAAATTCCTGATTTATCTGGTCTTTTGGATCGTTTTAAGTGTAGTACTGTTTTTTCTGAACAATTTATTTGTTTCTCCATATCCTGAGTCTTTTCTCAATAAATTACTTGCGAGTAAGGACTTTTCTGATTTTATCAGCAATTTTGCAGTACATTTTTTACAAAACACATTGAATTTTTTCAACCCGGTTTCTGAAAATATTATTCAGGTTTTGGAGCGGTATTTTGTTATTTTTGTCTGTTTGGTTTCTTTGATTAAATCCAACTTGTTACAAATAGGATTCAAAAAGATTAAAATTGAATATTTTGTAGTATTTTTGATTTTATTTTTATTCTTATTGATAAATATTGCTGCGTATGATGTTTTTGACTGGAGGGATTTTCGTGTAATGTCTCCGGTATTGTTTGGATGTGTTCTTTTTTTAATGTTGAATAATAAACGTTTGATAGCCTATAGTGCATTGGCAATCAATTTATTTAGTATCGTTTTTCTGATTATTTCGCCTCAGGTGTTAGAATCATTTAATAAAGATAGATATATTAAACCGGTGAATAATCCTATGCTAAATCATATTGAATTTACCATTCATCCTGAATCGCGTTTCGAAAATACAATTGTTGTTCAGCAATTCAATCCAAATATAGTATTAAATATTCCGGCAGGAATTGGTATCAGTTATTCAGAAGTTCTATCTGACAAACTAAAATCGAAGTATATTTATTCGGATAAAAAACTAACATTAAATACGTATAAAATTGTAGATTCCAATAAATCAGGTTATTTAAATAAAAAAGATGTCAGATAAAAGAACCAAGAACCAAGACGAAATACTATGTTGACTAAATACCACCACTACCGACTACTAACTATCAACTACCATGATTCCATTTAATAAACCATATCTCACCGGTAAAGAAGCCCATTATATGTACGAAGCAGTATTTATTGGCAAATTGTCGGGCAATGGCATGTTTACACAACGTTGTCAGGCTTACTTTGAGCAACGGTATGGATTTCGGAAATGCTTATTAACTACTTCATGTACAGATGCTCTTGAGATGGCTGCCATTCTATGTGATGTCAAACCCGGCGATGAAGTCATTGTTCCAAGTTATACATTTGTTTCAACTGCTTTGGCTTTTGTGCGTCAGGGAGCTAAAATTGTTTTTGCAGATAGTCAAATAGTACATCCGAATATTGATGCCGATAAAATTGAATCGCTGATAACTTCCAAAACCAAAGTAATTGTTCCTGTTCATTATGCCGGAATGGCTTGTGATATGGATAAAATCATGGCATTGGCAGATAAATACAATTTATTGGTGGTGGAAGATGCAGCGCAGGCGGTGGATTCATACTATGTTGCCCCTAAATCCCATGAAGGGGACTTCAATAAACGTCCATTAGGTTCAATTGGTCATCTGGCTGCTTTTTCCTTTCACGAAACAAAGAATATTATATCGGGTGAAGGAGGTATGTTAGCCATTAATGATGAGCGGTTTATACATCGTGCCGAGATTATTTGGGAAAAAGGAACCAACCGTGCAGAGTTTTTCCGGGGCGAAGTAAATAAATACGGTTGGGTGGATATAGGTTCTTCCTTTTTGCCTTCCGAAGTCATTGCAGCATTTCTGTGGGCACAAATTGAACATTTGGATGAAATTCAAACCAAACGTAAAGAGCATTGGAATTGTTATTATGAGGCATTAAAACCACTTGCTGATAAAGGGTACTTTAAATTGCCTTTGATACCGGAATATGCAACCAATAATGCACACATGTTTTACCTGGTTTGTCCATCGCTTGAAGAAAGGACGAAGTTGATTAATACCTTAAAACAAAATGATATATTGGCAGTATTCCATTATTTGAGTTTGCACAGCAGTCCGTATTATGTCGAGAAACATGATGGACGGGTGTTAGCTAATTGTGACAGGTTTGCCGATTGTTTGGTACGTTTGCCAATGTTTTATGAGTTGACAGAAGAAAATTTAAATAAGATTATTAGTACTATTATTGAAGTTTATAGTCGGTAGTTTATAGTCGGTAGTTTATAGTCGGTAGTTTATAGTCGGTAGTTTATAGTCGGTAGTTTATAGTCGGTAGTTTATAGTCGGTA